>WFZS01000054.1 GCA_015489465.1 Bacteroidales bacterium
TACGTTTCGAGAGAAAAAGGAGACAACCTGAAAGTTGTAATCAAAAAAGAAGGCAAAGTTTACAAAGAGTTTCATATAAAAAACGGTGAAACGGCAGAAGTTAAGTTTTAGAGGTAATAATTTCGGGGGATAATCACGGAGCCTTGATCATGTTTAAACATTTGCCATTGGTTTTTATATTATTGGCAAATCCGGGGCTAACAAAAGTATTTATTATCTTTTAATTATGAAAACAAAAACGAAATATATAGGCCATTTAATCAGACGTTCAATACGGAAGATTGATCCCAATGCGGAAGTGATTCTTTTTGGTTCCAGAGCAAGAGTAGATGAGCAAAATGATTCCGACTGGGACATCCTTATTTTAACAGATTATCCGGTAGATTTACAGATCGAAAGAAAATTCAGGGATACCCTTTATGACTTGGAATTGGAAACAGGCGAATCTTTTTCTGTTTTTGCTTATTCAAAAAAAGATTGGATTACAAAACAACGAATATCACCCTTTTATCATAATGTAACCAGGGAAGGAATTCGGTTATGAATGATGTTGAAAGAAAAGAATATGTAAATTACCGGATTGAATCTGCTTATAAAACATTTAAAGCTGCAGAAGTTTTAGCTGAAAACGGATTCTGGAATTCAGCAGTAAATCGTCTTTATTATTCTTTATTTTATGCTGTAAACGCATTACTTGTTGCTAATGAAATAATGACAAAATCACATTCGGCAACAAAAAGCCAATTTTCATTACATTTTGTTAAAACCGGAAAATTTGACAAAAAATATGATAAATTATTATCCGAACTATTTGACTGGAGACAAAAAGGCGATTATGAGAATATTTTGACTATAACGAATCTTCATTTCAACCTTTATTCAAACCTGTGAAGGAAATGATACAATTAATTGAAAAAGAAATTACAAACCTCTTATAACTTGTGCTCATTGAATACCCATATTTTAAAATATTCAAAAATAACGGGTGAAAAATACATTGGGTTGAAATAATAATTTTCTCATTATATTAAAAGGTTACTATCCCTAAAATTGTATATAGCGCATTATTAATTAATTTTGAATAAAGTCAAACAAAAAAAAGTAATAATCAAAGAGTTCCCGGAAATCAAAAATCAAGAGAGAAACCGAGAAACAAGCCCAGCATCAACCTCCTGTAAGTCATATTGTTTTTTTTATGACCTTGAAGTGCCAAACCGGTTTTATAATCATACCAGTTTACATCTACAAAATTTGCCAATTGCCGGATATCTGAACTACTACCGTAACTAATAGTTCCTCCCAAATTTATTTTAAACTTTTTTAAAAGAATAAAGTTTGCACCCGTTGTAAGATGCATATAATTTGTCCCCACGGCAACCAATGCATTTGCGTATTTATTTTCCGCAAAAACATCGTCATCGATACGGTAAGCATAAAAATCGGACCTTACTCCGAACATAAGTTCAAGATTTTCCCTAATCTCGCGTTTGTAACCGAAAGCAAAATTAATTACCGATCTGTTCCCCATGTAATAATCCGAAAATTCCGTTCCATACACCTCTTCCCCCCAAAAAACATTACCATTCTCCGCATCAACGGCTTTATAAGTTTTAACGGGAGCAAACCACTCTATCGTCATCGAATAAATATTTCTACTGTTCAAAGGTCTTTTTCTAACTCCCACGGCAACCGAAAGCGGATCTTTTAACCTGGCGTCAACATACTCAATATCCTCATGTTTGAAAAAATCATTAACGGGCTTTCCGTCATTATCTTTAATATTAACATGCGAAACCATTTTTCTACCGTTGGCATATCCGTAAATTCCCAGTGACGGAAAACTAACGGTTACACCCACACTAATTTCATTTGTAAAGTAGTATATAAAACCTATTTTAGGAAGCAAACGGGGATTAAAAATTGAAATCAGGTTATAATTATACCATCCTGCAACAAGTTTATCATCATTATTGTCGTCATAGGAAATAGAAGTAGATACTTCGTTATATCCTCTGTAATCTTTAAAAGAAGCAAATAAAGAAGCTCCAACTTTAATTTTTTCAGTCAATTGATACGATGCACCTATTCCTCCCCAATAATCGGCATAATTTTCCCAAAAGTCAAAAGTACCTGTATATCCGGCACCGGGATATCCGTACCCCGTTGCGTCACTTTTGTATGTGGAACTCAAAAAAATATCCCTGTTATCCCTATTAAAAACGGCTACTTCCCAACTCAACCCCTTGTACTTGCTTGAAGGATAGGTATAAGATACGAAACGCGGTTGAATTTCCAAATACAGATGGTCCATATCAACACCGTCGCCCAAAGCGTTCTTAAGATATCTGTTAACCATGCTGAACATACTGGAATTAAGAGTAACGTTACTCTGTTCAATTTCCGAAATACCGGCAGGATTGTAAAATATTGATGTTACACCGGCTCCCCCACCCACAACGGCACCACCAAGCATTGCAGCTTCCGAATTGAGATTTATACCCCAATAATTCAAAGTTTGAGAAAACCCGTTATTTATTACCAGGAATAATAAAAAGATTATTGCCGTTATTGTTTTTTTCATACTACTTACATAAGGCTAGCAAATTTATTAAAGTTTTTCACGCACAACGTTTAACTCGACAATCGCTCTTTAAGTTCATCAAGTTCCATCCACCTCAAAGTTTTTTCATCTATCAAATCGATGATATTTTTTATTTTCTCCGAAAGTTTTTGTAACTCCTCATAATCCGTAATACCGGAGTTTATTTTCTTTTCCAAACCGGCTTTTTCATTTTCCAGGTTTTCTATCTCCTGTTCCAACTGCTCATATTCCTTTTGCTCTTTATAAGAAAGTTTTTTCTTAACCGTTCTTTTCTGTTGATGACTTTTTTTCTCTACCGGCTTCTCTTTTTCACTTTTTTGCTCCGCTTTCCTCTTTTTATATTCTGAATATAAACCGTAAAAATCCTTTATTTTGCCTTCACCCTCGAAAATAAACATATGGTCGGACAGCTTATCCAAAAAGTATCTGTCATGTGAAACCAAAATCAAACAACCTTTGTAATTGAACAGGAATTCTTCCAATTTATAAAGCGTTATCAAATCCAAATCGTTGGTAGGCTCGTCAAGAATTAAAAAGTTGGGATTTTTTATTAAAACCGTAAGCAGATAAAGCCGCCGCTTTTCTCCACCGCTGAGGTTAGCCACATAATCGTTTTGCTTTTCCGGCGGAAAGAGGAAAAAGTTCAGAAATTGTGAAGCCGTCATACTTTTACCTTTTCCGGTATTTATAATTTCGGCAATGTCTTTCACAACCTCCAAAACTTTTTTATCGTTATCATACTCAGGCAGCCCGTCTTGCCTGTAATATCCGAAAACCACCGTTTCACCCACAACCACTTCGCCTTTGTCGGGTTTTATTTCTCCGGTAATTATTTTCAAAAGTGTCGATTTTCCGGCACCGTTGTTACCAACCACTCCTATCCTCTCACCTTTTTTAAAAGTATATTCAAAATCTTCAATCAACTTCAAGTTTCCATAGCTTTTAGAAACTCCTTTCAACTCCAATATCTTACCTCCCAACCTTCGTGAAAGGGTTTCCAGCTTAAGCTCTTCTTCTTTCTTTGCCGAACCGGCTTTTTTCTTAATATCTTCAAAAGCATCAATACGTGACTTCGATTTGGTAGTACGGGCTTTCGGCTGGCGTCTTATCCATTCCAACTCTTTTTTCATCAACTTTTTAGCCTTATCCACCTCAATGCTCAATAACTCTTCTCTTTCCGCTTTTTTTTCCAAAAAATAGCTGTAATTTCCGTTATAACGATACAGGGTTCCGTCGTCTATTTCAATAATATTGTTACAAACCCTGTCAAGAAAATACCTGTCATGTGTAACCATTAATAAAGTAACATTACTCTGCTCCAAGTATTTTTCCAGCCATTCAATCATCTCTATATCAAGGTGGTTGGTAGGTTCGTCCAAAAGTAAAAAATCAGGTTCGTCGAGTATTGTTAAAGCAAGTGCAAGTCTTTTTTTCTGACCTCCCGATAAAGTAGCAACTTTTTGCTCCAAATCGGTTATTTTAAACATCGTGAGCAGCCTTTTTAACCTTCTGTCGTAATCCCAAGCTCCGGTAATATCCATCTTTGCGATTGCCTCTTCCAGTATTTTAGCCGCTTCCGCCGACCTGTCAACGGAACTTCTCTGCAATGCCGTTTCGTACTCTTTCACTACTTTAAAAACCTCCGAATTATATCCGGAAAGGAGTTCTTCAACTTTAAGATTTTCATCGAAAGAAGGAGACTGTTCAAGAAATCCGTATTTTATTCCTTTTCTTATAACAACTTCGCCGCTGTCTGCATCCTCTTTACCGGCTATAATACGCATCAAAGTGGATTTGCCCGCACCGTTTTTTGCTATCAACGCAACTTTATCGCCCTTGTTTATTCCGAAACTTATATCTTCAAAAAGGTATTTATCACCGAAACTTTTAGTTAACTCTTTTACAGACAGATAGTTCATGTATATTTTTGATTTATTAGAAGAAAAAATAAGGGCTTCTGTTTGACAGCCGGAAAAAAATTAAAGTTTTTGTTTTCAGCATTTGTAAAATACGGCGATTTTTATTTTTCCAACCTGTTTATGCCGTCTATTGCCAACGGATAATTGGTTGTAAGTTTAAGAGCCTGGCGATATTTTTCTATTGCTCTGACGGTGTCGCTTTCAGCTTCGTAAACACGCCCCAAATTGTAAACCGCCTCGGTATAATCGGGTTTTATCTCGATGGCTTTTTCAAACATCTTTTCGGCATTTTCAAAATCAAGGTTTTCGGTTAAATAGATATATCCCATATTGAAATAAGCCTGTGCATTATCAGGATGTTTGGATACCAATGATTTATAAGTCTCCAGAGCCATTTCGAATTTACCTTCCTTTTGATAAAGCATTGCCAACGAATATTCGGCAATCATGTTCTCCGGCTTGATTTTCAGTGCTCTTTTGTAATATTCTTCGGCTGAGGAATCTTTTTTTGCATCCAATAAAACGGCTACATTAAGATTGGCGGCAAAAAATGAAGTATCTACACTTGCAGCGATTTTCATATATTTCAGTGCATCCACGGTATCTTTTTCTTCCAGAAAAGCTATGGATTTTATATAATAGGCTTGTTCATTATCAGGGTCAAGTCTTAATACTTTATCGGCGAAAGCTTTTGCAGTTTTGTATTTTTCCAATATCAGCTTGAACTTTGCCATTTTAAGATAATAATCCGGATTGTCCGGGTCAAGCTCAATAGCTTTCCTTATTGCCGAAATACTGTTATCATTTTGCCCTATGGCGAAATAAACATCTGCCAACAACATATATAGTTCCGGGTCTTTCGGGTTGAGTTCAAGTCCTTTGTTTATGTCGCGAAAAGCAGCATCAATGTTACCTTTTTTTATGAACAAAGAGGCCCGCTTTTTCCACAACTCGCCGTCCAAAGAGTCCTGTGTTATTTGGTATGTAAGATATTCTATGGAATCGCTTATCGACACCGATTTTTTGTAATCCCCTTTGCTTTTCCCGGATTCCGAGTTACACGAAATCAAAAAAGATACGAATATTGTTATCAAAATTAAAGGCAAATATTTTAATTTCATCGGGTAATTTTTTTGTAATACTATTAAAAAACCGGGGCTGTTCCAATAAATTTATTTGAAACAGCCCCAAATTACAAAATAGAAACGTTTTATTTACTTTCTTTCAGTTTTTCAAAAATCTTTGTTTCAAGTTCCTGAACCAATTCGGGATTATCTTGCAAAAGACGTTTAACTGCATCACGTCCTTGTCCAAGTTTGGTATCTCCGTAGCTGAACCACGAACCGCTTTTCTTTATTATTCCGTGTTCAACACCGAGATCAATAATTTCACCGATTTTGGAAATTCCTTCACCGTAAATAATGTCGAACTCGGCTTTCCGGAACGGTGGTGCAACTTTATTTTTAACAACTTTAACACGAACCCTGTTTCCTTTAACTTCGTCGGTATCTTTTATTTGGCTTATTTTTCTGATATCAAGGCGAACCGAAGCATAAAATTTAAGGGCATTACCGCCTGTTGTTGTTTCGGGATTACCGAACATAACACCAATCTTTTCACGAAGCTGGTTAATGAAAATACAAACGGTATTTGTTTTACCGATATTTGCCGTTAACTTTCTGAGAGCTTGTGACATCAACCTTGCTTGCAATCCCATTTTGGAGTCGCCCATTTCACCGTCTATTTCACTTTTAGGTGTAAGAGCGGCAACTGAGTCAATAACTATTACGTCAATAGCACCCGAACGAATCAGGTTGTCGGTAATTTCGAGAGCTTGTTCTCCGTGGTCGGGTTGTGAAATGAGAAGATTTTCGGTGTCAACACCAAGTTTTTCGGCATAAAACCTGTCGAAAGCATGTTCGGCATCAATAAAAGCGGCTATTCCTCCCTCTTTTTGAGCTTCGGCAATAACGTGCAATGCCAGAGTCGTCTTCCCCGACGATTCGGGTCCGTAAATTTCTATGACCCTTCCCCTGGGCAAACCTCCTATACCCAGTGCATGATCAAGACCTATTGAACCCGTTGAAATAGCCGGTATGCTTTCGCTGACATTTTCACCGAGTTTCATTATGGTTCCTTTACCGTAATTTTTTTCAATATTTCCAAGAGTGGCTTCAAGAGCCTTTAACTTCTTTAGTTTCTCTTGTTCGGCTTGTTGTTTTGCTTTATCCGTCGTCATAATCTTATTTTTCCAATTTTTCCAAAATCTGTTTTGCGTGCTCTTTGGTTTTCACTTTTTTAAACACTTCCATTATGTTTCCCTCTTCGTCAATTACAAAAGTCGTTCTGAAAACTCCTTCGTATTCGCGTCCGTAATTCTTTTTTAATCCCCACACACCGTATTTTTTTATTATCTCTTTTTCAGGGTCCGCTATCAACGGGAATGGAATGTTATATTTTTCAGCAAATTTTTTGTGCGATTCCAAGGTATCGGGACTTACACCTACTACCGCAAATCCTTTTTCAAGCAACAAGTTGTAATTTTCCGTCAAGTTACGTGCTTCCGCCGTACATCCCGGCGTGTTATCTTTGGGATAAAAATATAAAATCAGTTTTTTTCCTTTGAAATCATCAAGTGATATTTCATTTCCGTTTTGGTCAACTCCCTTAAAATAAGGAGCTTTATCTCCGGGTTTTAAATGTGTCATAATTCTTATTTTTTTAAGCAAATATAATTATTAAAGCTCAATTAGATTTTACAAGTTTTGAAATCTTTTCAACTTTGTAAATTGACATAATTAAAAAAGAAACTTTTAAATGTAATAATAGTTTTTAAAGAGGAGACATCGGATGAATTCAAGAACTGCGGTTTTGCATTTCAGTTTTAAAATTAACCGTACCGGTTTTTAATTTTTATTAAGAACAATTATATATAAAAACAAATATCTTTAATTCCTGAAAAAACTTAATAATTTTAGAGTTGAATTTTTTCAGTTTACTAACTGAAATTTATATAATACTATTAAACAACAACTACAAACTACTTGTTTTGCAAACAAATAGGAAATTTAAACTAATATTAACAACCATATTTTTTACAATATCACTGTCTTGTCTAAATGCTCAGGACTTAACAAACTTTAAGCAAAACAGATCATCGGTGCACGGTAGTTTTGGTACTACCGGAATCTTTTATAATTCATCAGGAATAACTCCTCGCAAAACACCTTTTTCGTATATTTTAAACGGAAATTTAGTTGTAAACCTGAAAGGACTGGTTCTACCATTTTCATTTACTTACAGCGACAGGAATAAAAGTTTTAGGCAGCCCTTTAATCAGTTTGGCATGTCTCCAAAATACAAATGGATAACCCTGCATTTGGGGTATCGTAATATTAATTTCTCGAAATATGTGTTGGGAGGACATACCATTTTAGGTGCCGGCATAGAGCTTACACCCGGAAAATTCAGGTTTGGAGCAGTATACGGACGATTAAGAAAAAGCACTAATCAGGCTACCAATATTTATAATCCGTTAAATGATACTATTATTTCTTTTACGAGAAAAATGATGAGTTTTAAAATAGGTGTCGGCACCAATAAAAACTTTATTGATTTAATAGTATTACGTGCTGCCGACGATTCCGCATCAATCAGTCCTACAGCTTTAGAAAAAGGAGTTTTTCCTTCTACAAACTTTGTCACCGGGATTAATACCAGGCTGTCACTTACAAAAACACTTCATATGGAAGCTGAAGCTGCCTATAGTATTTATACATCCAATCAAAATTCTATTTTTCGAATGGAAATTCCCGATTTTGTACAAAAAATAATCCCGATTAATATTTCAACAAAAGGTTACCTGGCTATGAGAGCACTGCTTGAATATAGAAATTCAAAAGGCTTTAAATTCGGATTAAAATATCGCAGGATTGACCCCGGGTACCAATCCATGGGAACCTATTTTTTAAATAATGATGTGGAGAATATTACTTTTAATTCTGCTTTTAATTTAATGAAGCGAAAAATGAACTTTTCAGGAAGTATTGGATTGGAACGTAATAACTTAAAACTAGCCAGAAGTGCAACAACAAAAAAATTAATCGGTTCTGCCATGGTATCATACAATCCGGTTAAATTTTTCGGAATTACCGTTAATTATTCAAATTACAGCATAAATCAGCAGGCAGGCAGAATACAAATTGCCGATTCGGTAAAACTCTATCAAACCAACGGAACTTTCATGGTAATGCCCCATCTTCAATTTTTAAGCGGCAATAAAAAAGTTTCCCATTTTATTTCATTGGTTTACACACAAATGGAGCTTAAAGACAAAAACCCTTCTTCCATATACAACAATAGTTTTACCACTACAAATAACATCCTGTCTTACAACATTACTTTCCTGTCCCTTTATTTAACAGGTACGCTAAGTTTTAATTATAATAAGGTTAAAATGAGCAGTGGCAATAGTACTAATACGGGAGGAAGTGTCGGGCTTTCCAAAGGATTTAAAAAAGGAAAAATAAATTTGGGATTTTCAATAAATATTACTCAAAGTAAAAATAATCAACAAATAATGTTAGTTACAACGCCGGCATTAACGGGAATTGCAAGACTTGGTAAACACCACAGTTTTAAACTTAAGGCTAATATTATTTCGAATAATAACAAAACATATAACCATTCATCTTTAGAAGAAATAGGAGACCTGAGTTATGTATTTACTTTTTAAAAATATACGATTGTTAACGAAACGTTTAATTATCCTTTCGGTAATGTTCTTGTTGTCATTTGTGCTAAAAGCACAGAATAAGGTAACTATTTCAGCCACTGTATTTCCTCCGTACTCAACCGATTTCTCTTATTATCTTGATAATCCCAATAAAATTCAAGTTACTTTTTTAAATACAACAAGTCAACCGTTGGATGTTTACATACAAGGCAGACTTACCGGCGATAACGGGGTGGAAATTAAATCGGATCCGTCATGGCATCCTTCGCTTCCCGTTACATTGCAACCGGGCATACCTTTTCAGCTTTCCCAAGATAATATTGGCGAAATATTTTCATCTAATCACCTTTTATATACCGGAACCACTGAAGATGAGTTAATAAGAATGGGGGGACTTCCCGAAGGTAATTATCAATTTTGTTTTTCCGTGTATGATTTTAATACGGGTGAATTGCTTTCCGACGAAAATATGGGATGTTCAAATATGATAATTATTACTTACGTAGATCCTCCAGTAATTTTATCACCTGCTTGTGGCGATTCAATTTTATCTACTAACCCTCAAAATATTATAGTTTCATGGACTCCGGCTGTTGGTGCTTCTCCCGATATAAGATACAAATTTATTATGACGGAGATGCATCCGGGTGACCGCAATCCTAACGATGCCCTTTTAGCAGCATCACCTCCTTATTTCATAGAAAAAGATATACCGTTTACACAAATTCTTATAGGACCGTCTGATCCACCTCTTATAGAAGGTCGTTCATATGCTTTTTACGTTCAGGCATACGACCCTAATAACCGGGTTATTTTCAAAAATAACGGTTTCAGCGAGGCTTGTTGGTTTGTTTATAAAAAGAATGAGTTAAACACAGTTGTTGATTCTATTCACAATACGGAGTTTGATAATATTGGTTTTGATGATTTTATTAACGATTTTGAGTTGCTACCCGATACAAAAATTTCGGGCGGATTACACTATAAACTTGCCAGCTTGGCACAGGGAGGGAACGCTACGGGAGCACAATCACATCCTTCATCGCAGCATGCAGCAAATACCGGTAACAGCAGTACCGGAGGCAATTATAACGACATTGGCGGGGATAATTCTTCAACCGGAGGAAATGCCAATAATTTCCACACGGGGTTCAATTTCAATTTTCTATATCAGTCACCCGTTAATGTAAACAATATTGTTTTAAATCCTCCTTTGGGAACGGGAACATTGAATGAATCGGTCTATTCAGTTAACAATGCAGAGCCTTTACGCAATACCACCATCAGGTTGGTGGTAAGATTTGGCACGCGACAGAAAGACGGTTTCTTTGAAGTTCATACGCTTTCAGACGGGTATAATGGCGGCGGATTGGATATAAACAACTATAATTTTTATGATTTAAACGGAAATGAAATAAGCAAAGAAAAAGTATTAAGTGTGGTTGACAAAGTTTTGGATGTTTGCACAACAGATGATCAGGGGAATTTTTCTTTTGATTTTAATACCGATTTTTTTACCGGACCCGTATATGCAGCTTCGTCGGGAAATAGTTTCGGTAATGGGGATTATGTTGGGGTTGTAAGTTTAAAAATTGAAGTTGTAAACCAAAAATTTTGTAGTCCCGATGTTGATATCTTTGCAAATCACGGTGATGATATTCAGCTCGCCCCCCAACTTGCCCTTATCAAAGATTACAATTTGGATTTGAAAGTAGTTTCCGCTTATGATGTGTACAATCATGTTGAGGAAGGAGATACTGTTATTACAAATTATGACACGAAACCGAAAGCCATTCCGGGAGGAGAACCTATTCCCAACGCTATTGTACAGGTTTTAAGGAATAAACAGAAACTTGGCAATGAGCATCCCGCTATCTTGCTTTCCGAAGGTTCGCAATCGGGTAAAATGGTTACCAACAAATACGGAGAATTTAAAGAGGTGTTTTACGGTTTAACCGATAATGACGGAAAAATAAACATTCCTCATCTTGTTGAACACTGGGCTGTAACCGATGGAGAAGACCGGAGCCCTTATCTTTTTTATGTAAGAACACGCAAAGAAAATGTTGACAGTGCATACAGTGAAACCCTATACAACTACGAACCGTTTTTCGGAACAATTAAAGGGTTACAAATAAGCGTAGATGCAGGAGGTCCTGCCGAACTGGATGACGATGCCGGTTTTAACGGAACACAACCGGTTACTTATAATCACGCCTATCAACCACCCGTTTCCGCCACAGACCGGGAGGTGGCACTTGACGCTGCCAAACCCGAAATCCAAGGCAGGTTAATGACCTCATCAAATCTTGAAAATATACCCGTAAAGGATGCAATAGTTACACTTTACGAACAGGTTTGCCCGACATGCAACACTGCATTTTATAACAGAGGATTCAAATTCACAAATAAAGCAGGATTCTTCCGGTTTACGGATCTAAATGTAAATGTGGATGATAAAGGCAAAGCCAAAGGTCCATATCGTAGAATATACTTTAATAATTCTCTTTACAAACCGTTTTTATATCCTCCCGAGAATCAGTCGGCATTAAACCTTAAATACGGTGAACTGTTTTTTAAAGAGTTTCAGTTGGAACCCGAACAAATGTTGCGTGGAAAAGTTGTTGATGAACTGGGAAAACCTGTTGCATCATACGTCAAGCTCCTTCCGAATAATCCTTATGTTAAAACCGAACCCGGATATGAATATGATGAAAACGGAAATATTTATGTTTCATCGGAATATTTTGAAACTGTTGCAGGATACGGAGTTAACAAGTTTGAAGTACAACCTTTGTCGAATAATTATTTTGCAGACACTGTAACAATTACTTCTTTTACACCGGGTTACGTACAAACCTTTACCGTTTACCGTAAAATGCACAGATTACGTTTACAACTTTACGATAAAGTTTCGCATGGTGTTATTGCCAACGCCAAGGTAATAGTAGGTGATTCTATTGCCGTAGGAACCACCAATAATGCAGGAATTGCAGAGCTTGTTTTTCCGTCGCCGGGAGAACAGTTTATCGTTCGTGTATTTGCCGATAATTACACACCTACACAGGTTTCTTACAATATTCCGGTAAGTAAAACATGGCAAAACGAAACCATTAAACTTCATTATGCCTTACATATTGAAGGAACGGTCACAGAATCCTCCTCAGGTCAGCCTGTTGACAGTGCTTTGGTTTATACCGAATTGCAAAATACCGACGGATATACTCTATTTCTGGAAGCTTACACGGATGCCAACGGGCATTACCGTCTCAACGGACTTCCATGGTATTCCACACCGACTGATATTGAAATTCATGCGGTAAAAGCCGGAAAAAACCCGTCTTATATCGGACAAACAAAAACCATAACGGTAAAACCATCCATGACAACATCCGGTTACGATTTTCAATTAAAGGTTGCAAACGGTTGGGATTTATCCAATATTTGGGGGTTTCCGGTTACAATCGAGAGCATGGTTACCCGGGTTCAATCCGGAACCAAAATAAGCGGTTATTTTTATAATATGCCACATAACCCCGATTTTAACACAATAAATCAAAATGAAAAAGTTTATTTTAAAGGACTTAAAATAACAAAAGGACCCGATGGTAAAATTGTTCCCGAGACAAGTGAAGTTAAAACGGAAAGTTATACTTTGCCCGTTAAAATAAATGGTGGATTTGAAGGAAAATTGTTTGTGCCTTTAAACAATCAATATGATTACAAATTAAAACTTTATAAAGACGGTTCAAACGGGCTTATTAAAGGCGGTTTAAAAATCGACCTCTCCTCTTTTAAATTTACGTATGATTTTGCAGGAGACATGTATTTGGGAGATGATACTACCAATGTTGATATAACGCTTTTTAAAAGTGGTAATGCTACCGATTTTAACGTGAAACATTATTTATTCGATTACAGAGTATTTTTGAAAAAACAAACACCAAAACCTATTGATAATTTCAGGGTTTTCGGTTTCAACGCCTCCTCAAATTTTAAAGGTTCTTATCTTCAAAACGGAACAATACATATAGCCACAACGCTTCATACTGACATTCCAATGCCAAACGGTAATCCTTCACTGGATCTAAAGATTAACGCCGGTGAAATACAAATTACTAATGACAATATGGATTTGGTTCATAACCCTGACAGCCAATTGTCGTTTGATTTGGAAAAATGGAAAGTGGTTAGTACAGATGGCTGGACATTTGACAAAACACGTGATGCTATTATAGTACCGAAAGGAACAATTTATACAGGACTTGGCGTAGATGCAGGTATCAAAGGGCTTAATATTAGGCCTGATGCATTACGTGAAGGAAAAATTGACTTTGACAAAGGATTATCATTGGGAGGAATTACTACTTTGCAACTTGCTACCGGTATGAACCCAAAATTTAATTACGATGCCGGTGTTGGTCATTACCGTATAAGTATGGTAGGAAGCACTGACGGGCCTGTGGGTTGGGTTGACAACTTGCCTGCAACACAAGACAGATTGGAATTCACTTCGATAGGCATGTTAAGCGACAACTCAACGGTTTTAAGCTTGGGAAAAACCATGAGGTTTCACAACTTAATGGACGTATATGTGGATCAGATCATATCGGGAGAAGGCTTTTTCCGTCTGGCAGGATTGCCTGATCTCGGA
>WFZS01000055.1 GCA_015489465.1 Bacteroidales bacterium
CATTTAACAAAGGAAACCGAAGATTATATCAACAACTTGAAAAAGCATCATGATAACATAAAAATAGTTTCAAAAGGCAGTTCGCTTAAGCTGTGCATGATTGCCGAAGGTGTTGCCGATATTTATCCACGGTTTGCGCCGACATCCGAATGGGATACTGCTGCAGGACATGCCGTAGTTGCCGCATCCGGTGGAAGAGTGGTAAAAGCCGAAAACGAAAACGAAGATGTCGTTTACAATAAAGAAGATATTTTAAATCCCTGGTTTATTGCAAAACGTTGAAAACATGAAAAAAATGACTAACGAAGAAAAGAACATCCACCCTGTATTCAGCCAAATATTAAACCGTTCCGATAAGGAGCGTTTATTACAACAACGTTCAAAAGTAATTTGGCTTTCAGGACTTTCAGGGTCGGGAAAAACAACATTGGCTCGTAATATTGAAATGGATCTTAACAAAAGGGGTTATCTTACTCAAATTCTTGACGGTGATAATGTAAGAACGGGAATTAACAATAATTTGGGTTTTTCGGAAGAAGACAGAATTGAAAATATCCGCCGTATTGCCGAAGTTACCAAACTTTTTATCGATTGCGGGATAATTTGTATCAACAGTTTTATTACTCCTACCGAAGATATGCGTCGCCTTGCCAAAGACATAATAGGAGAGGAGAACTTTATAGAAATATATGTCAATACTCCGCTCGAAGTTTGTGAAGCAAGGGATGTAAAAGGTCTTTATAAAAAAGCAAGAGAGGGCAAAATCAAAAACTTTACCGGTATAGATGCCCCTTTCGAGCCTCCTGAAAATCCCGATGTGGAGATAAAAACCGAAGAGATGAGTCTTGAGGAATCGGTAAAAAAATGTATGGAAGTTATTTTACCGAAAGTAAAGTATCCCGAAAGCTTGAAATAAAATAAAACTCCGTTATTCAATTCTTTTTTAAAGCGAAATTTATTTGGTAATTTTGCCGGATTAAATTTTTTGCTTTTGGCTGATAATGATAAAAATATTAATGATGGCGGGCTTCTGGAAGTTTACGGGGCCCGTGTTCATAATTTGAAAAATATTGATGTTGCCATACCGCGTGAAAAACTGGTGGTTATTACCGGGTTGAGTGGTAGCGGAAAATCTTCGTTGGCATTTGATACCATTTATGCAGAAGGTCAACGTAGATATATGGAAACTTTCTCGGCTTATGCAAGACAATTTATAGGTAATCTGGAAAGACCTGACGTTGACAAAATTACAGGATTGAGTCCGGTTATCTCAATAGAACAAAAGTCGGTTAGCAAAAATCCACGTTCTACCGTAGGAACAATAACGGAAATTTACGATTTTTTCAGACTCTTGTTTGCAAGAGCTTCCGAAGCATATTCTTATGAGTCCGGAGAAAAAATGGTGCAATACACCGAAGATCAGATAGTTGATTTGATAATTAACGATTATGACGGAAAGAAAATAGCATTGCTTGCTCCTCTCGTTAAAGGTAGAAAAGGGCATTACCGCGAGCTTTTCGATAATATACGTGAGCAAGGTTATTTACGGGTTCGTGTTGACGGCGAAATAAGGGAAATATCATTCGGAATGCAACTCGACAGGTATAAAGTTCATGACATTGAAGTGGTTGTTGACCGTATTTCCGTCAAACCCGGCGATAAGGAAAGAATTTCAAGAACCATTAAGAATGCCATGAAGTTGGGTAAAGGGTCGGTTATGGTTCTTGATATCGAAAGCGATGCCGTAAGGCATTTCAGCCGTAATTTGATGTGTCCGGTAACAGGGATTTCATACGAGTTACCAGAACCGAATACTTTTTCATTTAACTCACCTTACGGTGCGTGTCCGCGATGTAACGGGCTGGGCAAGGTTCATGAAATCGACCTTAAAAAAGTTATCCCGGATGATTCGTTAAGTATAAAAAAGGGAGGTTTGGCACCGTTGGGAGAATATAAAGAAAATTGGGTGTTCAGCCAATTGGAAGCGTTGGGAATAAAATACGGATTTACTTTAAATACTCCGGTTAAAGATATTCCGGAAGAAGCTCTGGAAAAGATTTTATACGGTACTAATGAAACCGTCACCATAAAAAAGGAATATCTCGGTATAACTTCACAATACAAACTTACTTTTGAAGGTGTTGTAAATTATATCTTGCACACTTACAACAGTGACAACGCATCGCAATCGTCGCGGAAGTGGGCGGAGAGTTTTATGAACCACATAACCTGTCCCGAATGTAACGGTAAACGTCTTAAAAAAGAGTCGCTCTATTTTAAGATAGGCGATAAAAACATTGCCGACATAGCCGGAATGGACCTTGTAAATTTGAAAAAATGGGTTGACAATGCAGACAAAATAATGTCGCCTAAACAGATGATTATCGCCAAAGAAATTCTCAGGGAGATAAGTACGAGATTGTCATTTCTTTTGGAGGTGGGTATCGGCTATCTTAACCTCAACAGACCTGCCAAAAGTCTTTCGGGAGGCGAGGCTCAACGAATAAGGTTGGCAACTCAAATAGGTTCACAACTGACGGGAGTTCTTTACATTTTGGACGAACCTTCAATAGGTTTGCATCAACGTGATAATCACAAGCTTATTAAAGCCTTGAAAGAGCTTAGAGATATCGGTAATTCGGTGATTGTGGTGGAACACGACAGGGATACCATACTTGCCGCCGATTGGGTTGTGGATGTCGGGCCCGGTGCCGGAAGACACGGTGGTGAAATTACCGCTCAAGGAACACCGCAACAGTTGATGAAACAAAATACCATTACTACCGATTATCTTTCGGGTCGTAAAGAAATTCCGGTTCCTAAAAAACGTAGAAAAGGAAACGGTAAAAAAATCGTTTTAAAAGGTGCAGCGGGTAACAATTTGAAAAATATCGATGTTGAGTTTCCTTTGGGGAAATTTATCTGCGTTACGGGAGTTTCGGGAAGCGGTAAATCAACATTGATAAACGAAACGTTGTATCCCATATTAAGTCAACATTATTATAAGTCATTAAAAGATCCGCTACCTTACAAAAGTGTTGAAGGACTGGAAAATATCGACAAGGTTATTGAAATAGATCAAACACCTATCGGGAGGACTCCAAGGTCGAATCCCGCCACATATACCAAAGTGTTTGACGAAATAAGGAAATTATACGGTCAACTGCCCGAATCAAAAATAAGGGGTTATAAACCGGGAAGGTTTTCATTTAATGTAAAAGGAGGGAGGTGTGAAACCTGCAAAGGTGCCGGTGTTAAAGTGATAGAGATGAACTTTTTGCCCGATGTTTATGTTTTGTGCGAAGATTGTCAAGGCAAAAGATATAACCGGGAAACTCTTGAAGTGCGGTACAAAGGAAAGTCCATTAACGATGTTTTGGAGATGACAATCAATCAAGCCGTGGAATTTTTTGAAAATATACCCTCCATAGTTCATAAACTGGAGACTTTAAAATATGTCGGGTTGGGGTATCTGACGTTGGGACAATCTTCCACAACCATTTCGGGAGGCGAAGCACAACGTGTCAAACTTGCAGCGGAACTTTCCAAAAAAGATACTGGAAAAACATTTTATATTTTGGATGAACCCACTACCGGCTTGCATTTTGAGGATGTTAAAGTACTTTTGGAAGTTTTACAAAAATTAGTCGATAAAGGCAATACCGTTTTGGTTATCGAACACAATATGGAGGTTATCAAGGTTGCCGATCATATTATCGATTTGGGTCCCGAAGGCGGAGAAGCGGGAGGAACAATCGTAAATGAAGGTACTCCCGAGGAAGTTGTAAAAAAAGCTGCCGGCTATACCGCTCAATATCTTGCACCTGAACTCGGTTTTGAGAAAAGTAATTAGTAAAAAACAACCTTTGTATCGGGATGTTTTAATTTAAACTCATTAATCTTTTTAGGGTTTATTTTGGTATTATAACATTTCAACAAGTTGAGATTGTCAAGATTCATAATAAACTTTATGTTTCTTACTTCCGTGTTGTTAATTATCAATTCTTCCAGATTTTTCAGCCCGCTCAAAGGCTTTAATTTCTTAACTTTAGTTCCTGAAATATCCAATACTCTCAATTTCTTTAAATTGGCAACGGGACTTATATCGTCAATTCCGGTATTTTTTAAATATAATTCTTCTATATTAAAAAGGTTGCCAATCGGCGTTATATCGGTAATCGGATTGTTAGACAAGTTTAGTGATTTTAAACTGTCCAGTTCCGATAACGGTGAAATATCGGAAACAAAAGTGTAAGTAACTTTTAAAGTCTCGATAAAATCCAAATTTGCCAGAGGTTCAAGTGATGTTATATCCGGATTGTTATTTATAACCAGCTTTTTAAGATCGATAATCTGTTGCAACTGTTCCCGGGTTGGAACATCGTAAATACCTATGGTGTTTTTAAAAACTTCTCTCCATTCTTCGTCAATATTATTCCACCAAAATTCAAGTCCAGGTGTTTGGTAAATAACCAGACAGCTTGGGACGTGTTTTTTAAATTCCAGAACATTTGCTTTTTCAACACCCGTATTATCACAGTAAATTTTTTCCAAATTTTTATTGCCTTTTAAAGGTAGTAAATCGCTAACTTTTGTAGTGTCGGCATCAACTATTTGCAATGTCGTTATGTTCGAAAGGCTTTCAAACGTACTTACGGGTGTATTTTTCAAGATAAATATCCTGAGGTTACCCAAACCAGCTAAAGGAGACAGGTCTGATATACCTGTATTGCTGATGTCTAGCTTTTGTAATCTGAAAAGCATTTTAACCGGTTTAAGGTCGGTTATCTTTTTGTTTCCGGCAATTGAAAATTCATTAATGTTTACAATTTCATGTAATTTTTCCTTGGTAGGCGGTTGATTTATATTGTAGTATTTTGAAAAAACTTCTTTCCATTCCGGAGAAAGGTTTTCCCACCATTTTTTTAATCTTTCCGAATTGAAAATAACAAGAGTTTCAGGGTTTTTTTCCATGAAATCCATTGCTTTTTTCAAATCGATTCCGGTATTGTCGCAGTAAATCAAATTTAAGGATTGCTCTTTTCCGAGACCGTCAAAATCATTTAGGGGTGTATTGTTTGCCTGAATAACTTTTAAGGTTTTAATGTCAGCCAAAGGACTTATGTCCGAAACATTGGTATTGTCAAGGTTGATATATTCAAGGGATGTTAATCCCGATAAAGCTGAAATGTCGGAAACTCTTGTATTATTTATTATTAATCTTTTAAGCGATTTCATCCCCGATAAAGGCGAGAGGTCGGTAACCGGAGTATAAGCTAAACTCAATACCGTTAAATTTTTGAGACTTGATAAAGGTGAAATATTCGAAACATTTGTGCTGTCAATCAATAACTTGTTGATACCGGTGAGGTTGCTTAAAATATCTAATGTGTCTATTTGGGTTTTTGAAGCATTAATTTCCTTCAAAGCAAAGCAGAATCTCAATGGTTTTAAAGAGGTTATACTGTCATTGGAAAACTCCAAAACTTTGAGTTTACTGAGGTTTCTAACCGGAGTTAAATCGGTTACAGATGTATTTGAGCAGTTTAAATTCTCAAGTGATGTTAAACGTGAAACCGGTTCCAGCGTTTTTATTGTTTTATGATTGCTAATGTCAAGTGATTTTATCTTGAAAATGGATTTTAGATAAAAATCCAAAGCGGAAACATCGGCTTTTGCCGTGTCGTACAGAATTTTATGGATGGTATCGTATTTTACAATCAGTTTATAATTTTCAGCTGACAAAGTATCGGGTAAAACCGTGTCGTTTAGAGTTATATTCAGCGTGTCCAAGCCATTGGTAATCAATGTGTCTATTGCAATTGAATCAATTTTTTGTTTAATAACTACTGTACTGTCCTCAAAAGATTCAATCAAATTCATCGGTAATGTGTCAAGCACCAAAATCCTCCTTCCGAAATAGTTTTTCCAAGCATCGGGAAGTGTTTTCCACCAGTATCTCATTTCTCTGGTCATATCGGGCAAGGTGGTATAAATACTTACGATTTTAAGGTCTTGGTTGTAAGGGTCAAGATTGATTTCGATATAACGGGTGAGATTGTTATCAAGAGTGTCGTTTTTAACGGTAATACCTTTTAAATTTCTGTTGGCTGTAACCTTAAAACTTATTTGATTGTTGTTTGTATTTTGGAGTTCAATTGATTTAATATCGTATTTGAATTTTACCGTTTTGAAAAAGAATACCACATCTTTCAGATACGCTTGCACATCTTTTCTCAAAGGAACTTGTCTGTCTGGGTCCAAATCATCTTCTATTTGCACTTCCGGATCACGGAATATTTTCAAATAACTTTCGTTTATTATGATTTCCTTTTCGGAAATAACTTGGGATGTATCTCCCAGAAAGTTAAGAGTACCCTCAAAAAAGCTTACCATCTGGCGGCACTCTTCTTTGTAAGATTTTATCTCATCGGCGGAAAGTGTCTTTGTTTTCTGCGAATAAGATGATAAAAACCCTAAAACCAGAATTACCGTATAAATTAATCTTCTGTGCATGATCTGTAAAATCTTAATAAACCGGCTTTATCTTTTTCTTTAATATATTTTAAATTTGATATAAGCCATCCGGAATTTGTATCCGATCTGTTATAATATGATAACTCGAAATACCAATCCGGTATTTGAAAAAAATGAAATTTCACGTTTGTAATTTCTTTGAATTTAAGCTGTCCGGTTTTCATAAGGTAGAAAAAGAGAGTGAGGTAATCCGGTTCAAAGTTGCTTGAAGCATAATATTGAATATGTGCCGGGTTGTCAAGCGCTTTATGAAGGTTCATAAAATCAAGTTCATGGCTTTGCGGATGCAAAAAATATAATTTGGCAATGTTTGTGTCGGGTTCGGGGAAAAACGAACTTGTGTAATTGTAATAAACATTACTTATTACCCATTTTGAACCCAAACCGGCTTTTTCAAGGGTGAGATACATTATTACATATTGGTCCTCACCGTTTTTTTCGAAAGTTGCCGACACTTCTGCAAACCAGTTTTTGTCTAAAAAATTAAGATAAACGGGATGTCTGGGGTTTGTTACGTCATCAATGAAATATTTTTTCAACGAGCTGTTTGTCCGTGGGTTGTGAATATCGAACATCTGCTCTAAAAGTTTTTTCCTTACCTTTTGATTATGGTAGTATTTACTTGTTTTCGGTAACGGTTTCCCGTATTGATCCTCTTCCATGTTAAACCTTTTGATAAACTGGTTAACCTGCTTATTCATCATATAAAGGATTTTTTCATCCTTTTTATTTGCTCCGCTTCCAATATGACCGTATTGAGCATGCAAAACGTTATATCCCGATAAAACGAAAAATACTATGATTACTTTAAGATACTTCATTTTTAAATGTAAAAAATTGCGACAAAATTAACCTATTCTTTTTATCTTTGACTAAAACAAAATATAAATAATGAATCCGAAAATATTACATACCGTTAATTACGGATTGTTTGTTGTTTCAACACGATTAAACGAAAAAAAGAACGGATATATTGCAAATACGGTTATGCAACTTACCGCTAACCCCGTTAAATTCGGAGTTTCTTGCAATAAAGATAATTTCACGGCGGGACTGATTTTGCAAAACAAAAAGTTTTCGGTTTCGGTATTGGCAAAAAGTTGCGGAAGACCGATAATTAGTAAATTCGGATATAAATCGGGAAGCAAGGTTGAAAAATTCGTAGATGTTCAATATTTCGAAACGGAAAACGGAACCCCCGTTGTTACCGAAAAGTGTGTGGCATGGATGGAATTTGAACTTGATGAACATTACGACGTCGGTTCGCATTACCTTTTTATAGGTAAGCTGTTGAACGGTGATATTCTATCGGACGAAGAACCTTTGACATATTCATATTATTTGGACGAATACAAAGGTGTCGCTCCCAAGAATGCACCTACCTATATTTCAAAAGAGTTAAGAAAAAAATACAAACTTTAAATTTTATCAAACAATAAAATCAATTGATTATGGCGGAAAAAATGCAAAAATACGAATGTATGGATTGTGGATATATTTACGATCCGGCAGTAGGAGATCCCGATAACGGAATACCTCCCGGAACACCTTTTGAAGAGTTACCCGACGACTGGACTTGTCCCGATTGCGGAGCTGAAAAATCGGAATTCGAACCGGTAGAAGAATAAAATTAATAAATATATTGCCTGTGTCTTGTATATCTTTGCCGATACAGGCAATATTTATATAAAACCGCTGGTGTTGTGAAAAAAATTTTGGTTATAAGGTTTAGTTCCATTGGAGATATTGTCCTTACCACTCCCGTTATCAGGGCTTTAAAGGAACAATTGAAATGTGAAATACATGCCGTAACCAAAGAAAAGTATAAAGGATTATATACCTCAAACCCTAATATCGATAAAGTGATTTCATTTGAAAAAAATGAATCGGATATTATTGGGGAATTGCAGAATGAGGAATATGATTTTATAGTCGATTTACAGAAAAATATACGTTCTTTCAGAATTAGAAAAAGTTTGCAAAAGCCTTTCGGTACTTTTCCGAAACTGAATTTTAAAAAATGGATGCTGGTAAATTTTAAAATCGACCTTTTGCCTGATGTTCATATTGTTGACAGGTATTTTGAAGCTGTTAAATTGCTTGGTGTACAAAACGACGGAAAAGGGCTGGATTATTTTATTCCTGAAAATGAAAAAGTAATTCCTTCCTCATTAGATAAAAGGTTATCTGAAAAATATGTTGCTTATGTTATAGGCGGGCAGCATAAAACAAAGATTTTGCCTGCCGGTAAAATTGCCGAAGTAATTTCCGGAACAAATTACATGTCTGTCCTTTTGGGTGGTAAAGAAGATTTTGAAAGAGGTGAGGAGATTGTTAAACTTACCGGAAACAATAATGTTATCAACCTTTGCGGTAAGTTATCATTAAACCAATCGGCATCTTTAGTTAAACAAAGTTCAGTTGTTGTGACGAATGATACCGGTTTGATGCATATTGCGGCGGCTTTTCATAAACCCGTTGTGTCCGTGTGGGGAAATACCGTTCCGAAATTCGGGATGTACCCTTATATACCCGGCGACCGTGATAAAGTTGTTATTTCGGAAGTTGCAGGTTTAAAATGCCGTCCGTGCAGCAAAATAGGATATGATAAATGTCCCGGAAAACATTTTAAGTGTATGGAATTGCAAAATACGGATTTTATAATTAATTCCGTAAATAGGTTATTAACCGAAAATAATATTTAAAATACTAAATTACAGCAATTTAAGAAATATTAACACTTTCGTTTCGTATATCCCTTGAAATCAAATCTCAAAAACTTTTACGGCATAAAAAAAATAGTATCTTTGCAGCCCGTTTTTAGTTCATTATGCGGGTGTGGCGAAATTGGTAGACGCGCTAGACTTAGGATCTAGTGCCGCAAGGCGTGGGGGTTCGAGTCCCTTCACCCGCACAGTTTTATTAAAAAAATAAATAAATTAGATGAATATAACTAAAGAACCTAATGGCGATCTTCAAGCCGTTGTCCACATTAACATCACAGAAGAGGATTACAAGGATAAAGTCAACGAAACATTAAAAAGCTATCGTAAAAAAGCCAATATGCCCGGTTTCCGTCCCGGTATGGTTCCTATGGGACTCATAAAGAAAATGTACGGAGCTTCGGTTATGGCTGATGAAATTAATAAACTGGTATCCGAAGCTTTGGATAAATATATTTACGATAATAAGCTGGATTTGCTGGGACATCCGTTGGCCAATATGGAAAAAACCAAACAAATTGATTTTGCAAAAGACAAAGAGTTTGATTTTTATTTTGATATTGCCGTAGCCCCCGACATTGAGGTTGACCTTAAAAGCGAAGATTTTAAAACCGATTATTATAAGATAAAAGCTACCGATAAGGAAATAGATATTACGGTAGAAGATTTTAAAAATAAATTCGGTGAAGAAATAGAACCCGAAGAAGTTGCCGAAGGAGATTTTATTGACGGTACTTTAACTCAGGTTGACGAAGAAGGAAACCCTGTTGAAGGCGGTTTGGTAAAAGATATTTATTTCAATACCAAAGATCTTAAACTTAAAAAGATTATAAAAGAATTTATAGGTAAAAAAGTCGGCGACGTAGTTTCTTTTAATATCAAAAAAGCATTTGATGCAAAGCGTGCTAAAGAGCTTTTGGGAGATGATGCTACCGGCGAACAACTTAAAGCAGATTACAAACTCGAGATAAAGAAAATCAGACGTTTTATCCCTGCTGAACTCAACGAAGAATTGTTCGAAAAGGCTTATCCCGGTGAAAATATAAAAACCGAAGAAGAGTTCAGAAACAGAATAAAAAAAGACCTTGAACTTCAATATGAAAAAGAGAGTGACAGGAAATTTGTTGACGATGTAGTAAAAAAACTTACCGAAAAAATAAACTTCGATCTTCCTGTTGACTTTCTAAAACGTTGGTTGTTTGAAAGTAATCAGGGGCAAATTACCAAAGAACAGATAGAACAGCAGTGGGAAAGTTTTGCGCAAAGCTTGAAATGGCAAGTTATAGAGGCTAAACTTAATAAGCTGTTCGATAATGTGTTAAACGTATCTAACGAAGATGTTAGAAACAAAGTAAGGTCATATTTCGGAATAAGAGACAGGGCTTCGTCAAATGATCAGATTGAACAGATTGTTGACCAGGTTTTAAGTAACCCGCAGGAAGAGAGCAGGATTTACAACGATTTGAAAACCGAAAAACTGGCAAAAGTTTTTAATGAAAACGTGCCTAAAGAAGTGAAAGAGGTTACTGTTGACGAATATTTGGAAATGATTAACCCTAAAACTCCGGAAGCGGAAAAAGAAGAGGAAAAGAAAGAAAAAAAGAAAGAGAAAAAAACGGAAAAAGAAGATAATAAAAAGGAAGAGAAAGCGTAATTTCTAATACTAAAAGAGAAAAATTATGGAAAGCAGTAAAGAATTCAGAAAATACGCAACCAAGCATTTGGGAATAAGCAGTTTGACACTCGATAGATATAATTCCGTATATGGAAATTACATATCACCTACAATTATTGAAGAACGTCAGTTGAATGTAGCTCAAATGGACGTTTTTTCAAGGTTGATGATGGACAGAATTATATTTCTGGGTGTTCCCATTGACGATTATGTTGCAAATATTATACAAGCGCAATTGTTGTTCTTGGAATCAGCCGACCCCAAAAGGGATATACAAATCTACTTGAATACTCCCGGCGGTTCCGTTTATGCAGGTTTGGGAATTTACGACACCATGCAATATATAAATCCCGAAGTGGCTACCATTTGTACGGGAATGGCTGCCTCAATGGGTGCCGTTTTATTATGTGCCGGCGAAAAAGGTAAACGCTCTGCATTGAAACATTCAAGGATACTTATTCATCAACCCATGGGCGGGGCACAAGGTCAGGCTTCGGATATTGAAATTACAGCTCGCGAAATCCTTAAACTTAAAAAGGAACTTTACGAAATAATTTCACACCATACCGGACAACCTTACAAAAAGATTGAAAAAGATGCCGACCGTGATTTTTGGATGACTTCGGAAGAAGCCAAAAAATACGGAATGATAGATGAAATTCTTGAAAAAAAGAAAACAAAATAGATAATATTTAATATGGAAATGCCACCGGAAAGAAATTTCGGAATAATACCGGATTTCTTTTTGTTGGCATTTTTCTTTTATACCGATAAAACCGAAATGGCTAATAAAAAAAATACGAAAGAAGAGCATTGTTCATTTTGCGGGCGACCGCAAAGTCAGGTTGGATTTTTGATAAAAGGCATTGATGCACAAATTTGTAACGAATGTGCTGAACAGGCTTATTTAATCGTAAAGGAAGAAATGAAAAATAAAGGAGGTTTTAAACTTCCAGAAATGGATGAAGTTAAAACCCCTGCCGAGATTAAAGAATTTTTGGACCAATACGTAATAGGACAGGAACAGGCAAAAAAAATACTGTCCGTTGCGGTGTACAACCATTATAAAAGGATTGGTCATGATGCGGAAGCGTCGCAAGTGGAAATAGAAAAATCGAATATTTTACTTGTCGGCGAAACCGGAACAGGTAAAACATTGCTGGCAAGAACAATAGCCAGAATGCTGCACGTTCCGTTTGCTATTGCCGATGCAACGGTTTTAACCGAAGCGGGTTATGTGGGTGAAGATGTGGAAAGTATATTAAGCCGTCTTTTACAAGCAGCCGATTACAATGTTGAAGCCGCAGAGAGAGGTATTATTTTTATTGATGAGATTGATAAAATAGCCAGGAAAAGCGATAATCCTTCCATAACAAGGGATGTGTCCGGTGAAGGTGTTCAGCAGGCCTTATTAAAACTATTGGAAGGTTCGGTTATAAATGTTCCCCCGCAAGGTGGTCGTAAACACCCCGAGCAAAAAATGATCCAGGTTAATACGAAAAATATTCTTTTTATTGCCGGAGGTGCTTTTCAGGGAATAGAAAGGATAATTGCATCACGCCTGAGAACATCGGTTGTGGGATACGCTTTCGCAGGTCATAAAGATGAAAATATCGATAAAGATAATTTGTTGAAATATATTGCTCCGGCGGATTTGAAAAAGTTCGGGTTGATACCTGAAATAGTGGGACGTTTACCCATTCTTACATATCTTAACCCTTTGGATGCTAAAGCATTAAAAAGAATTTTGCTGGAACCCAAAAATGCTTTGATCAAACAGTTTCAGGCATTGTTTAAGATGGACGGAATAGAGCTCACTTTTGACGAGGAAGTTTATGATTTTATAGTTGAAAAATCCATAGAGTTCAAATTGGGTGCCAGAGGTCTGCGTTCCATATTGGAAGCTATTTTGATGGATGCGATGTTTGAGTTGCCCTCAAAAAAAAGTAAAGAGAAAAAATTCCATGTTACATTGGATTACGCCAAAAAGAAATTTGACAATGCAAATGTCTCGAAGTTGAAAATGGCGGGTTGATTAAAGGATGTACATTAAAAGAGGCTTTATTTTAGCCTCTTTTTTTATGTGTATAATTTATAAGGTTTTGAAATTAAACCTCTTTGATTTTATATTACTTTTAAAAACTAAATAAAGAACCCGGTAAACTAATTTTAATATAATGAAAATCAATATAGTAATAACTTTATTGTATATACTTACCACCCCTTTTGTTGCCTTTTCACAGAAAAACAAATATGAATATAAACACATGAAAGGTACACTAGGTGAAAATATCAACGTAACTGCAGATCTTGTCAGAGTTAAAAATGATGTGGAGGGCAATTATGAATACATGTTTAGCGAGAGGGATAACGATAGCGTTTTAAACTATTACGGTAAAATGATTGAGCTTAACGGAAAGATATATAAAAACGACAGTGTTAAGTTTAAAGAAGGTGATTCGGAAGATTTCACGATAAAAGGTGTATGGGGAGTTGACTTTTTTAACGGCAAATGGAAAATTCCCGGAGAAGACGATTATCTTGATATGCTGTTAAAAGAATATTATCCCGGTGGCTCGCTACCGTTTAAAGTGTATTATTTGAAATCGGATAAAAAACTTGTCCCTTCGAGGAAAGATTCACCAACAGCTTCAATTGAACTGGTTTTTATATATCCTGCCGGGAATTTTGTAAGCAGTGTCGTCGAAGCACGTTTGAAAAGGAATATTGCAAAATCATTTTTCGGTGAAGGAATATCTGTAAATACGCCGGTTAAAATGATGCGATATTTTGAGGATGAATATTACAGGATGTATGATAAAAATGTTGAAGACTGGAAAAAATTGGGGGGAGCATCTTTTAATTGGGAAATGATAAAAAAAATGACGGTCCGGTTTAACTCTGACTATCTCCTTTGTTTAAAAACCGACAGATTTGCTTATTCGGGAGGAGCTCACGGGCTTGAAAATATTTCATATGATATTTACGACTTGAAAACAGGTAAAAGACTTGGCTATAATGATATCTTTAAAGAAAACAGTAAAAAAGCTTTGACGGATATCATAACAAAAAAAATGATAAAAAGTGAGAAGGATAAGTCAATATATTTTGTTGATACCATAGCCCCCAACGAAAATGTTTATGTGGCAGGAAACGGACTGGGATTTCAATATTCTCATTATGAGATAGCACCTTATGCTTTCGGACTTCCCAAAGTTTTTCTGGAATTTGACGAAGTAAAAGACTATTTGAAACCGGGAACGATTATCTATAAAATGGCAACCAGGCAGTAAAATATTTGAATGAAAAAGGTTATAGCTGTAAATACCAGACTCTTACTAAAAGGTAAACTGGAAGGTATAGGATGGTTTACCCACGAAACCATGAGCCGAATCGTTAAATACCATCCTGAAATAGAATTTCATTTTATTTTTGACAGGCAATGGGATGATAAATTCATTTATGCCGGTAATGTTGTGCCTCATAAGATATTTCCACCTGCCCGACATCCCTTTTTAATTTATTTGTGGTACGAACACTCATTGAAATATCTTCTGAATAAAATAAAACCGGATCTTTTTGTTTCTCCGGATGCATTGACTTCCGTTTCGGCTAAAGTTAAAAAACTCACAGTCATTCACGATATTAACTTTGAACATTATCCGGAACAAATGCCTCGCTTATATGCTGAAATGTATAAAAAATACACTCCCAAGATTGTTGAAGTTTCGGAAAGGATTGTAACGGTTTCGCAATTTTCAAAAAAAGATATTATCAATCATTACAACGTTGATGAAAATAAAATAGATGTGGTTTACAACGGTGCTAATACCCGTTTTAAACCGTTAAGTTTACGGGAAAAAGAAGAAACAAAGAAAAAATATACTGACGGAAAAGATTATTTTGTTTACGTGGGTGCGCTAAATCCGAGAAAAAATTTACAAAGACTTTTTCCTGCATTCGATAAATTTAAAAAAGAAGATAAAAAAGATATTAAGCTTGTTGTGGTTGGCGAAAAAATGTATTGGAGTGACGAGATAAAACAGGCTTATAATTCTATGGAACATAAGGATGATGTTTTATTTCTGGGAAGACTTGATATAGACCGGCTTAAAAAAGTTGTGGCATCTTCATTGGCATTGACATATGTTTCTATTTTTGAAGGCTTCGGGATTCCTATTGTGGAGTCGTTTTATGCTGAAACACCCGTGATCACGTCTAATGTTACATCAATGCCTGAAGTTGCCGGGGATGCAGCTGTATTGGTGGATCCATTCGATGTTGATGATATATCTAGGGCTTTGAAAAAAGTGGCGAATGATGAAAATTTGAGAAAGGAGTTGGTTGATATGGGAAAAAAACGCAGAGAGTTGTTTACTTGGGAAAATAGCGCAAATAATTTTTGGAAATCAATAGAGAAAACAATTAAATAAACATAGTAATGAATATTTTGGTAATAGGTTCCGGCGGACGTGAATATGCACTTGCCTGGAAAATATCGCAAAGTCCGAAAACGGAAAAACTTTTTATAGCTCCCGGAAATGCTGGAACATCAAGTCTCGGGACTAACATTCCTATGGATGTTAACGATTTTAAAACCATAAAAGAAATAGTTGTAACAAATGACATAGATCTTGTCGTTGTGGGTCCGGAAGCTCCTTTGGTTAACGGTATCACCGATTTTTTTAAGCAAGACGGTTATTTGAAAGATATTATGATTGTGGGTCCGGAAAAGGCAGGAGCAAAGCTGGAAGGATCGAAAGATTTTGCCAAAAATTTTATGGCAAAGCACAAAATACCAACGGCCGCTTACCGCACGTTTGATAAAAATAGATTGGAAGAAGGTTATAAGTTTATTGATAATCTGAAAGCCCCTTATGTTTTGAAAGCCGACGGGCTTGCAGCGGGAAAGGGAGTAGTTATACTGGAAGATAGCGATGAAGCGAAAAAAGAACTTAAATCGATGGTAGAGGAACTGAAATTCGGTGATGCTTCGTCAAAAGTTGTTATCGAGGAGTTTTTGGACGGGATAGAACTCTCAGTGTTTATAATGACCGACGGGGACAATTATGTCATTTTACCCGAGGCGAAAGACTACAAAAGAATAGGAGAGGGAGACACGGGTCCGAATACCGGCGGAATGGGTTCTGTTTCTCCCGTGCCGTTTGCCGATGAAGAGTTTATGCAAAAAATTAAAGATAGAATAATCGATCCTACCGTTCAAGGTTTGAAAAATGACGGAATTAATTATCAAGGATTTATATTTTTCGGATTGATAAATGTCGAAGATGAACCTTATGTAATTGAATATAACTGCCGTATGGGTGACCCTGAAACGGAATCCGTAATCCCGAGGATAAAATCCGATTTCGTTGATTTGCTTGTTGCCACTGCAACTAAGAATCTCGATAAACAGAGTGTAGAAATAGATGAAAGATATTCCACCGCCGTTATGTTGGTTTCCAAGGGTTATCCCGGTAAATACGAAAAAGGTAAATTGATAAGTGGCTTGGATAGGGTTAAAGATTGTATCGTGTTTCATGCCGGCACAACAATAGACATAGAAACAGGTGGGATTAAAACTTCGGGAGGAAGAGTGTTGGCGGTTTCGGCACTTGGGGATACTCTTGAAGAAGCATTGGAAAAAGCGTATGAAAATGCCGATATAATCGAATTTGACGGAAAATATTATAGAAAAGATATAGGTTTCGATTTGAAATAGTTTTCAGTTTATAAAATGATATGTTAAAATTTTTCCAACGTAGTTTTCCGTTACAATTTTTTATAATTTTTATTTCCGGAATTATTTTATGGATGCCCGTTTTTATAGGGTGTTCACCGGAAATTGCCGAAACATACCTGAACGGTTCACTATCGGTTTTTATTTGGAATATTTATAACGAATTACCTGATTTTATTGTTGTTTTCGTGTCTTATTTTCTGGTATTCATTACCGGAATACTTGTCAATAATATGGTGTCAAAGGAAAATATTATTGACAAAAACAGTTTGACAATACTGTTTTTATATATCCTCTTGTCTTCTTTATTTCCGGGTGAAGTGGCTCATTCATCCTTGCCGCTTGCAGGGGTTTTATTATATCCTTTTTTTAAAAAAGTAATAAAACACGAGGAGGTTTCGGGTAATTATTTACTTTCCTATGATACGGGACTTATTTTGGGAATAATATCCTTGTTTTATTATCCTTTAATATCGGGGTTTTTATTTATATGGCTCTCTTTTTTGATAATAAAAGGACTTGGTTGGCGTAACTATGTTACTTCTTTCTTGGGAGTATTAACACCTCTGTCGGTTGAATATTTTTATAGTTTTTTTTCAGGGAAAGAGAAAATGTTTATAAACAGACTGACAAGTGCATTTACGGTAAAGAATGTTTCATTTGATATTTTACACTCATCTTTCGGATATCTTTTGGTGTCACTGTTGATTATTGCGATTATCGGCGGTTTAATATCTTTAAACCTGTCGGTAAAAATGACTGTTAAGCAGAGGAAAATAATGAGTGTTTTCGGTATGTATTCCGTCTTTTTTTCATTGTTAATTATACTGTTTAATGGAGAAAATACATTTTACCTTTTATTGCCATCTATAGCAGTTATTTACGGCTATTTCTTAGAAGGTGTTTCGGAAAACAAAAAGGTTAATATTTTGATGATATCGGTTATAATTTCCGTTCTTGTTAATAATTGGTTTATTTGTTTTGTATAATGTTGCTTAATTGTCTAAAACCAGAGATTGTTGAAGCAGGCTGTGACGAGGCGGGGCGCGGTTGTCTGGCGGGTCCTGTTTTTGCGGCAGCTGTAATATTACCCGGAAACTTTAGAAACGAAATGCTAGACGACTCAAAAAAGCTAAATGAAAAGCAGCGGTATTTGTTAAGGGATATTATTGAAAAAGAGGCGTTTGCGTGGGCGGTTGCTAAGGTGGATGCGCCTGAAATCGATGAGATTAACATATTAAACGCTTCGTTTCTTGCAATGCACAGGGCTTTGGATAAATTGCCGGTAAAGCCACAACATATCCTGGTTGACGGTAACAGGTTTAAAAAATACAAAAATATTCCCCATACTTGTGTTGTAAAAGGTGACGGAAAATATATGTCAATTGCTGCAGCTTCAGTATTGGCAAAAACATACCGCGATGACTTTATGAAAAAAATAGCTGCCGAATTCCCCGCTTATAAATGGGAGAAAAATAAAGGTTATCCTACCCGTGAACATAAAATGGCAATTTATAAATTCGGATACACACCCTATCACAGAAAAAGTTTTAATGCCGATATTCAATTAAAATTCGATTTTTAAAAGAATTTACCGCTAATAGAAATTACATGTTTAAGTGCCTAACACTAAGATAAACAATATGGTACGGCTCGTATTAAAATTAGTTAAAACAAAAGATTTTAAAGTAGCTTTTTAATATATTTGCAATTCATTTAAAAACTAATAAAATATTAGAATGATGGCTAAGAAAAAACATGTTTACCGTTTCGGTAATAAAACCGCCGAAGGTAATGCAAAGATGAAAAATTTACTTGGAGGTAAAGGTGCAAACCTTGCCGAGATGAACCTTATTGGTGTTCCGGTACCTCCGGGTTTTACAATTACAACAGAAGTATGTACTCTTTATAATGAAAAGGGGCCCGACTATGTTGTAGATTTAATTAAAGATGAAGTTGAAGAATCAATAGCTTTTGTTGAAAATATAATGGGGTCTAAATTCGGTGACCCTGAAAATCCTTTGTTAGTTTCAGTTCGTTCGGGTGCACGTGCTTCAATGCCGGGTATGATGGATACCGTTCTTAATTTGGGTATGAACGACCAAGCTGTCAAAGGTCTTGCTAAAAAAACCGATAACGAACGTTTTGCCTGGGATTCGTACCGTCGTTTTGTTCAAATGTACGGTGATGTTGTTTTAGGTATGAAACCCGATTCAAAAGAAGATCCCGACCCGTTCGAAGTTATTATCGATAAATTAAAAGAAGAAAAGAAAGTTAAACTGGATACAGAACTTTCCGCCGGTGACCTCAAAGAATTGGTGGTAAAATTTAAAGAGGCAATTAAAAAACAAACGGGAAAAGATTTCCCTGAAGATCCTTGGGAACAGCTTTGGGGAGCCATTATGGCCGTATTTGACAGCTGGATGAACGAAAGAGCTATCCTTTACCGTAAATTGAATAAAATACCTGATGAGTGGGGAACAGCTGTTAACGTTCAAGCAATGGTGTTCGGTAATATGGGTGACGACTCTGCTACCGGTGTTGCTTTTACCCGTGATGCTGCAACAGGTGAAAATATCTTTAACGGTGAATATTTGATAAATGCACAGGGTGAAGACGTTGTTGCAGGTATCCGTACACCTCAACAAATCACTTTGGAAGGTTCTCGCAGATGGGCTGCTTTGCAAGGAATTAGTGAAGAAGAAAGAAGAGAAAAATATCCTTCACTTGAAGAAGTAATGCCTGATATTTATCAGGAACTTTATGAAATTCAAGATAAGTTGGAAAAACACTACAGGGATATGCAGGATCTTGAATTTACCATTCAGAAAGGTAAATTGTGGTTGCTCCAAACCCGTAGTGGAAAAAGAACAGGTCAGGCAATGGTTGTTATTGCTATCGACATGCTTCACGAGGGTCTTATAGATAAAGACGAAGCTTTGATGCGTGTTGAACCTGAAAAATTAAATGAACTGTTATTGCCTGTTTTTGACAGTGAAGCCGTTAAAAAAGCTAAAGTAATGACCAAAGGTCTTCCCGCATCTCCGGGTGCTGCAACAGGCCAAATAGTTTTCAATGCCGAAGAAGCTGAAAAATGGGCTGCAGAAGGTAAAAAAGTTATTTTGGTCCGTATCGAAACATCCCCCGAAGACTTGAAAGGTATGACCGTTGCCGAAGGTATTCTTACCCAAAGAGGTGGTATGACCTCACACGCAGCTGTTGTTGCCCGTGGTATGGGTAAAACCTGTGTTTCGGGAGCAGGCCAAATAGATATCGATTACAAGACCAAAACTCTTGTAATGAACGGTAAAAAATATAAAGAAGGCGATTTTATCTCTCTTAACGGTACAACAGGCGAAGTTTATGACGGTCAGATTAAAACCATGGAAGCCAAACTCAGTGGTGCTTTCGATGAGTTGATGAAACTTGCCGACAGCCGTGCAAAACTTAAAGTTCGTACAAATGCCGATACTCCTTACGATGCCAAAGTTGCACGCGATTTCGGAGCTAAAGGTATAGGTCTTTGCCGTACCGAACACATGTTCTTCGGCGGTGATAAGATTATTGCAATGCGTGAGATGATTCTTGCCGATGATGAAAAAGGACGCCGTAAAGCTTTGGATAAATTGTTACCTATCCAACGTACTGACTTCGAAGGAATATTTGAAGCAATGCAAGGTTTACCCGTGACTGTTCGTTTGTTAGACCCGCCGTTGCATGAGTTTATTCCTCACGACGAAAAGGGACAAAAAGAGATGGCAAAAGTTATGGGTATCTCCGTTGAAAAAATCAAACAAAAAGTTGAACAACTATCGGAAGTTAACCCTATGTTAGGACACCGTGGTTGCCGTCTTGGAAACACATATCCCGAAATTACGGAAATGCAGGCGAGAGCTATCATCGAAGCTGCTCTTAACCTCAAAGAAAAAGGTATTGATGCTCGTCCTGAAATAATGATTCCGCTTGTAGGTAAGAAAGAGGAATTGAAAATGCAGGAAGATATTGTTCGTAGTACCATAGAAAAAGTATTTGAAGAGAGAGGTGATAGAATTGATTATCTTGTTGGTACTATGATAGAAGTTCCGCGTGCAGCTCTTACTGCTGACGAAATTGCGGAAATTGCGGAATTCTTCTCATTCGGTACTAACGACCTTACACAGATGACCTTCGGTTATTCGCGTGATGATGTCGGTAAATTCTTACCGATTTATCTTGAAAAAGGTATTTTGAAAAACGATCCTTTCCAAGTGCTTGATCAGGAAGGTGTTGGACAGCTTGTTAAAAAAGCGGTTAAGAAAGGTAGGAGAACACGTAAAGATATCAAATTGGGTATCTGCGGTGAACATGGCGGTGAACCGAGTTCGATCGAGTTTTGTCACCGTGCCAAATTGCACTATGTGAGTTGCTCGCCGTTCCGTGTACCTGTTGCACGTTTGGCTGCCGCTCAAGCAGCAATTATAAATTCACCTATCTATAAATTAAAAAACAAATAATCCTTATTACAAGGAAAAATATTTAAAGCCACTCGATATTTTCGGGTGGCTTTTTGCGTTATTTAACATTTATTATTTAATTTAGTTCGATATTTTAAAAAGATAAAATACAAAACCCTAAAAACTGATTTAATTATGAATAGAGATTTGAGTAAAATCAAAAAAGACCTTGAAAGTTACGGTATTACCGATGTTAAAGAACTTTATTACAATCTTTCATACGATGAATTGTTTGAACACGAAACCGATCCCAGTAATGAAGGTTATGCCAGAGGTATAGTTACCGATACCGGAGCTGTTGCCGTCGATACTGGTATTTTTACCGGACGTTCACCTAAAGATAAATATATTGTTGAAGAAGAAACTTCTAAACACAATATATGGTGGAAAAACGAACAGCGTAAGTCATCCGATAACAAGCCGCTTTCCGAAGAAAATTATAAATATCTTAAAGAAATCAGCGCCAAACAGCTTTCGGGAAAGAAATTGTACGTAATGGATGCCTATGCAGGAGCAAATGAAGATACCAGATTGAAAATAAGGGTGGTTACGGAGATTGCCTGGATGGCTCATTTTGTTAAAAACATGTTTATCCGTCCCACTGAAGAAGAGTTGGTTGGTTTTGAACCCGATTTTGTAATGCTTAACGCTTGCCGTACAACAAATCCGAGATGGAAAGAAATGGGAATGAATTCGGAAGTTTTTGCCGTATTCAATTTAAAAGAAAAGTTTGCTTTGGTTGGCGGAACATGGTATGGCGGTGAAATTAAAAAAGGATTTTTCTCGGTGATGAATTACTACCTGCCGCTTAAAGGAATAGCATCCATGCACTGTTCTGCCAATACAAGCAGGGACGGAAAAGACGTTGCTATTTTCTTCGGACTCTCCGGAACCGGTAAAACAACTCTTTCCGCCGATCCCAAACGTTTGCTGGTAGGAGACGACGAACACGGTTGGGATGACGACGGTATTTTTAACTTTGAAGGCGGATGCTATGCCAAAGTTATTGACCTTGACCCTGAAAAAGAACCGGATATTTGGAAAGCTATTAGAAGAAATGCTTTGCTCGAAAATGTTGTAGTTGATGAAAACGGTCATATCGATTTCAGTGATACCTCAAAAACGCAGAATACACGTGTTTCATACCCTATTTATCATATTGAAAACATTGTAAAACCCGTATCAAAAGCAGGTCCTGCACAAAAAGTTATTTTCTTGACGGCGGATGCTTTCGGTGTACTCCCTCCGGTTTCAAAATTGACGAAAGACCAAACAAAATATCATTTTTTGAGCGGTTATACTGCCAAGGTAGCCGGAACCGAAAGAGGAATAACCGAGCCTGTTCCATCGTTTTCGGCAGCTTTCGGGGCGGCTTTCCTGTTATTGCACCCTACTAAATATGCCGATGAGCTTATAAAAAGAATGGAAGAAAATAACTCCGAAGCATATCTTGTAAATACAGGATGGATAGGAGGTCCCTACGGAGTAGGTAAACGTATCGATTTGCCCACAACACGTAAGATTGTGGATGCAATATTAGACGGCAGCCTTGACAAAGCGGAATACGAAACAATTCCTTATTTTAATTTGGCTGTACCGAAATCTTTGGAAGGTATTGACAGTAAAGTGTTTAATCCTCGCAATTTGTGGGATGACCCCAAAGAATGGGATAAAGCGGCTAGAAGTCTTGCCGAGAAGTTTATAAAAAACTTTGAAAGCTTTACCGATAATGAAGAAGGTAAACGTCTTGTGGCTGCAGGACCTCAGTTATAGTCTTTTATAATTTATCTTTAAACAAAAAAGCTACCGCTCGCAAGAACGGTAGCTTTTTTAATAATTTGAATTAAATCTGCTAAATTTCTTCTGTTTCAACAACTTTTGCCAAAAGATCGCCATAAGGTACGACCAAATATTTTTTGTCGTCAAATTCAAGCTCGGTACCCGAGAACTTTTTGTAAACAACATAATCACCCACTGAAATACCGGGATTTTCAATATTACCTATGGCAACTACTTTGGCATATTGTGGTTTTTCTTTAGCTGTATCCGGAATAATGATACCGGATGCTGTTTTTTGCTCTTCTTTTTCTTCCGTTAAATCCAGTAAAACATTCTCGTTTAAAGGTTGTAATTCTTTCATATCCTTATTGTTTTTAAATTAATTAATTTATTCCTAATAATTCGTTTATTCTTTTTTTGTCAAAACCGACAATTATTTCACCGTTAATGTCGGTTTGAGGTACTCCCTGTTGACCGCTTTTACGTACCATGGCTTCAGCCGCTTTTTGATCTTTAGAAACATCAATATCTGTAAATCTGATACCGTTTTTACGTAAATGAGTTTTTAAAGCGTTACACCATGTACAAGTGGGAGTGGAGTAAACGGTAACTCTTTTGGCAGGTTTTCCGTCTCCGTTATTTTTGGCTGTATATAATGCACTTTCAAAAAGGGAAATGTAAAAATCAACATCATTACAGCCTTTTACCGTTTTAACAAATGTTTTTCCCTCAAAAACCAAAAGAGTAGGAGCCGTCGTTACCTCGTAATTCTTATGAATATCTCTTACCTTGGTAACATCTGCAACCAAAACATTTACATCTTCTTTGACTTTTTCCAAAGCTTTTGAGATATTGTTGTAACTGCATTCACTTGTTTCCGACCCTTTTTTATAAAGAAGAACGTAAGTTTTCTTCTTGTCGTCAAGCAGTTTCAACATTTCATCATGTGAACCGATCTCTTTTAATGCCATATATTTTCTCCTTTTTTTCAGTTTAATCTGCAACATCAATTTACGTGCCACAAGAATTAAAAATGCCTTTATTTCAGTAATGACATTTTTTCATATTTCAAAACACAAAAGGGATAAGTTTGTTTGAAATTTTTTGGTATTCAACATAACTTTTGCCAAAGTGTTCTATCAACCTTTTTTCTTCGTAATGTAATTTAAACAACAAAGTGATTATCAGTATTAAAAGTGCATATAATCTGGATAAATCGTAGTTTTCGTAAATCAGGGGTGTTACCGCTATTATTTGTGCTATATACATAGGGTGACGTATGTATTTATATGGTCCGCCGGTTATCAATTGTGCCGTTTTTTTAGGAACCGGAGTGATATTACCGTTACGTTTCATCGCTTTAACAGCCCAAATAACCAAAGCAAATCCTGAAAATTCTATTAAAAGTCCGTGCCATGTTCTTGCAAACAAAGGACCTGTTAATGCTATGTATGCAAGTGAGCCCAATTGAAAGGTAACAAAAATATACGGCAATATTTTATAATAAAATTGTTTTTTTGTCATAACAATGATTTTTGAAAAAAGCCTGAACCGGCAGAAAAAAAGATTGCAAGTAGAGAGAAAGTTTAATCGACTTGCCGGAACAGGCAAGGCAAAAGTAAATAAAAATGATTTTGTTTTGGAGGATTATTCGAGCCAGGGATCCATATTTGTATTTGTGCTGGCGTAAATGTCGGTGTTCGAATATCTAAGAATTGTCTTTAGAAGTTCTATTTGAGTTTTGGCATATTTGTTTTCCGGATTTATTTTCAATATTTTCTTATAATCGTTAATAGCTTCACCGTATTGTTGGAATTTTTCATGAAATTTAGCCCTTTGTTCCAACAATACGGCGTTGTTTTCCGGATTTTCGTTGATTAGTTGTTCAAATTCTTTCAATATTTCTTTATACTCTGAAATATTCTTAGCTTTTTCACTCTTTTTTAACAAATTATCCGTTTTGCTCACTTGTCAATAGTATTTTTATTCGTAATAGCAAATATACGTACTTACTTCCGAAACTTTAAATTTAAAATTAGTGTGAGACGGTATCTCAAAAGTTTCAAATTTGTGATACGTTAACCAGCGTTCTTTACCTTCTATCCACACGCTTATTTCACCGGATGTTACCGTTGTAATCTCCTTTTTAATAGCTCCGAATTCATATTCTCCGGGTGCAATGATTCCCACTGAAAACTCTTGCTTGTCATCGGTGTAGGTTAACGATTGAACCCTGTCACCGTGGTATTTCCTTAATTTAAACATAATCTTTTAGGTTTTGGTTTCACATATCGTAAATTTACATATTTAAATTTAAAATTTCAAGCTTTTCACAATTTTTAAAATAAAATTAATTACAACGCTATATGGGAGTAGGGGAGAAGTAACCGGAAATTTACATAATTTACATTAGTAACCACCGGCATATTGTTGGCGAATGTAAACAAATTTAAAACTAATTAGTAGTGTTTACAGCTGTAAATCAAGTTGCTTGTTTAATGTTATAAACAAACTTGATAAAATGTTAAAAAAGTATTATAAG
>WFZS01000056.1 GCA_015489465.1 Bacteroidales bacterium
CAACCGATGCGGCAAGGGCTTCCGCCGATATCGTTTTGATGAGTCCGGGACTTAAAGTGATAAATGACGCCGTTAAACAAGCACGTATAACATTCGAAAGAATGAAAGGTTATACCATTTACCGTATAGCCGAAACCGTTCGTGTCATTCTATTCATGACATTGTCAATTGTTGTTTTTCAATTTTATCCCGTAACGGCATTGATGATAATCATACTTGCTCTTTTAAATGATATTCCTATTCTTACAATTGCATATGATAATACCAGAATTAAAAAAGAACCCGTTTCGTGGGACATGAAAGAAGTACTGGTTTTATCAAGCTGGTTAGGAGTTGCTGGAGTTATTTCTTCATTCCTCGCATATTTCTTATTACGCGATTATTTCAAACTTTCTAACGGACTTATTCAATCTATTATTTTTATAAAACTAATAGTTGCCGGACACGGGACCATTTACAACACCCGTACCACAGAGTGGTTTTGGAAAAAACCTCATCCTAATAAATTACTTTTCCATGCTTCGCTATGGTCGGCAGTGTTAGGCACACTTATTGCAGTTTACGGATTTGACCTGATTACACCAACGGGTTGGAAATGGGCCGGCATAGTTTGGCTATATGCCGGTTTATGGTTTATTTTCAACGATTTTGTAAAGGTTTTGGTTATAAATTTTTATAAAAGAAAAGGTAAAATGAATATTTAAGAAATTAAAACTTACAACTATGAGAACAGATAATGCAATAGTAGGTGTTAATTTTACAAAACTTGACACACCTGTAATAAAGTACACGGATTTTCTTTCCACAAAAGTTCCTATCAACACGGTTAACAACCTTTTTGTTTTTGCCGCCAGAGATGCATACAGGGCTTTAAAAGATGACAAAGGTGAAACCGAGGCAAAAAAAATGATAAAGGCCATAATTAAAAATATGGATGAGACATTCACACCTCAATACGAACATGTTAAAAACGTTAAAAATCACGCCGAGGCAGGGATTTTCATTCAACGTTTATATCATTTTTTCAACATTACCGACACCGATTTGATAATCATGGGAAAGAAAAAAGGGTCGCACGGAACCATAAACAAATCGGTAATACGACACATTCCGGCAAATACTCTTATAATTCCTGAAAAGTCCGAACGAAAATTGGACAAAATAGTTATTTCGCTTGACCTTGCCGATAAATCCGAAAATAACTTAAAGAAGGCATTGGATTTTTGTGCTTTGGTATCGGGTTCTCCCGAAATTACGGTACTGCATATCGGCAAAGTGCTTAAAATCAGTGAAATTGCAGCAATATTAGGAGAATCGAACGAACTGGGTGTAAACGAATTCAAAAAGTTTTTTAAAGATTATAATAACGACGTAAAGAATAATTTCAAAAATTTCATTAAAAATTTCAGAAAAAAATACCAAGTACCCGATTTTAAAGTTAAAGTAATCGGCGAAACCGGAAAACCGTATCACGGCTTGATGAACTATATAAAACAAGGTAAAACCGACCTGGTTATTATGGGGACAAAAAGTCATTCTCTTTTTGACGCAATACTTTTAGGCAGCTTTGCGGAAAAAATTATTGACAAAAACGACATAGTTCCCATGCTGGTAATAAGATAAATTATAAATATGAACTATCAAACAATCACTGCATTTGCACTATTATTTGTAATAATTGCAATATATATTATCTATCGTTATGTGTTTAAATCAAATGAGGTTGACAAAGAACTTCTTGAAAAGCCGTTCCCGGAAGAATGGAGAAAAATTTTAAATGAAAGGGTAATATATTACCGCAACCTTGAACCTGAAAAAAAGAAAGAGTTTGAGGAAAGGGTTAAAAGGTTTATTGCGGAAAAGAAAATTTACGGTGTAGGTGTGAAAGTTACGGATACCGATAAATTGCTGGTGGCGTCTGCGGCGGTTATTCCGTTATTTGCTTTTCCGTACTATACCTATCCTAACGTAAGGGAAGTGGCTTTATATCCGGGCTCATTTGACGAAAAGTTTAATACGGATGATAAAGCCGGACAAAGAAATATTTTGGGTATGATAGGTGATGGTTTTTTGAATGGTGTTGTTGTTCTTTCCAAACCCGACCTTCATGCCGCTTTCGACGGGAAAAGACACAGAAGAAATGTCGGTATTCACGAGTTCGTTCATCTTATCGACAAAATGGACGGTGCCGTTGACGGAGTACCGGAAATACTTTTTACACACTCCTATTCCCTACCGTGGATTAGTCAGATTAAAAAAGAAATGGAAAAAATCAAAAAAGGACGTTCCGACATCGACCCGTATGCTTTAACAAATAATGCCGAGTTCTTAGCGGTTGTGAGTGAGTATTTCTTTGATAATCCTGAAAAGATGAAAAGCCGTCACCCTAAACTTTACAAATTACTTACCGAAATTTATAAACAACAACCGGACAAATACGTTTAATAAGTAAAGTGATAATCTAATATTCCGTCAATGGAGTTTTTTAATTCGTTAAAAGATTCCTTTGCTTCGACATATTCCGGAGAGGAAACAAATTTCATTTTCCTAAAATATGTTCTTGTTTTTACATAAATATTTTTCCATTTCCATGCCAATACAGCACTTACAGGCAATGAAAGCAAATACAAAAATCCCCATTGTAAAGAACCCGTAACAGAATAAACTAAAAAGGTTTGTAAAATATAAAATATCAGGAAAAACAACATTGTAAGTACGTACATAAAAGAGCTGTGAAAGGTCTTGTCAGGCACTTTGCGTGAAAGAAAATAGGGAACTTGCCACGCAAAAAAATGATTTAAATAACCGTATAAAAACAGAGGAAAAGAAATTGTCAAAACAATAATATTTACTAAAACCTTAAATACTGAAACATTTTCAAATAGATTTTCTTCAGGCTTCAGTTTAAACTTACCGGCGGTTTTTAGCAACCTGCGATATATTGAATTCATTTTATCCATCAGTTCAGGCTCTTCACTTCCGGTTTTTTCCATAATTTCAATAAACTTTTTATCGGCAAAAAAACCACCGGCATCATCACAGGTATTTTTACCTGTCTTCAAACAAACTTCTCTTCTGAAAATTTTCCTTGCATCATTAATTAAATCGTAATATTCATCACTCTCAATATTGATCATTACTTTTTTTATCCTGCCCGACAACTCATCTTTTATCATATTCAACGCTACGGCAGGATTTTTTTTGTACTCGTCATAATAATCAATAACATTTACAGGGTCACCGAAATTCACCAATAACCTGCTGCGGCATTTATAATAATTGTCATAATCTATTCCTACGGGCACTACTTGCAAGGGTTCGTTAAGCTTACCTGCCTCCAGCGTTTGAAAAGCAATGCGGGCGAAACCTTTTTTGAGAGGTCTGAGTTTATGCTTATCCAAGTGATTTCCTTCGGGAAGTATAACAAGTCCTTCACGGGCATTTAAAACATCAATGGTTTTATTAAAAACTTCTTCATTTTTCTTTAAAGAATCCAAGCCGTCTCTTATTCTATAAATAGGAAGAATCTTTAAAAAGTAAAGTATGGGAGCAAATTTTTTAAAAATATCCGCCCTAGCCATAAACACAAGCTGCTTTTTTACCGTAAAAAGCATTGCCAAAGCATCCATCAAAGCATTTTGATGATTAGGGGTGAAAATAAGCGGATTTTTTTCGGGAACTTTATCATAATTCAGCACAACAACTTTCCGGTAAAAAACCTTATTGTGCCAAAACCAAACATAATGGTATAGGAAGTTATACCAAAAAGAGCGTTTTTCAATATTATGAAATCCCATGTTTATGCTTTTATACTTTTACCCGAAACCAAGCCGTATTTGAAATTGGTCCACATTCCGGCAACAAAAAGACCGGCAACTATGTGCCATATTCCCCACCAAGCGGCAATGATGGCCATGCCTCCCAGCTCCAGGTCCGGCGGAAAAATTCTAGGATTAAAAATCAATACCAAAGCCAAACCCGAATTTTGTATTCCAGTTTCAATGGAAATTGTTCTTCTGTCGGCAAGCGGAAGCTTCATAACGGCGGGTAAAAAATACCCGGATGCAAATGCCAAAGCGTTATGAATCAACACTATCAAAAAAATGTATTTTATAACAACAAGAAAATGGTTAAAATTTTTATACAATGCTATCAAAACGATTACAGCAAAGATTATTATGGATATCTTTTTAATAGGTTTTATTATTCTTTTTGCCAACCCGGGGTATTTTGCATTCACCGTCATACCAAGAATTATAGGCACCCCGAGAATAATAAATACCGTTCTGAACATTTGTAAAGCATCTATCTCGATAGGTCTAACCAGCTCCGAACTGTTATGCGCACTAAAATAACTTAATGCAAGTTTTCCCCATAATGCAAAATTCAAAGGAGTGAAAATTACCGCTCCTATTGTTGCTATCGCAGTTAAACTTACCGACAAAGCCACATTACCCCTTGCCAACGACGAAATGAAGTTGGAAATGTTTCCCCCGGGACAAGCCGCTACCAAAATCATCCCCAATGCTACGGTAGGAGTAATATAATTTTTCAAACTAATTACAAGCAAAAATGTTATGAACGGTAAAACCAAAAATTGCGAAATAAAACCTGTAATGGCGGATTTCGGATTTTTTAAAAGTTTTTTAAAATGCTCCGTTTTTATTTCGAGAGCTACCCCGAACATTACAAAAGCCAGTGCAAGATTAAGAGCATGCAAACCGGCAGGACTGAAATTCAACCTTATGGAATCAAATGCTTGTAATTGTTGTAACATAAAAAGGATATTGATTTACATAAATACAAAATTTATTTTTAATAAAAATAATTTACGCCGGATAAACGGGTTATTATCATTAAAACGGCATAAAAATAAATATTGCCCACAAGACAATAAAACCGAGTTCATAACCGTAAAATAGCTGGCGCACCGTGTGATTACTTATGGTCATTCTTGAATATGCCACCAGTCCCGACAGTAACAAAATTAAATAAAACGGTCCCATATTCATTTGAGGGAACCTCAACACCAACGCTAAATATAACCCGGTAAGCCCTCCCATGCCTATCATATGCAAACTAATTTTTGTATAAAAACTTATAAAAAGTGCCAGCAGAGTCAAAATAGTGGATCCGAGCATAAAAAGACTAAAAATATTCATTATACCCAGCTTGTTCAACGAATAATAAGTTATGTAATAAATTATACTAATCATTGTTAGAGGTATGATTCTCTCTTGCCTTATTTCCATTTTAAGATTAGTAATAATTTTATTTTTTTTAAAAATTATCATCATTGACAACGGAACCGCAAATGTTATAAAAAACACGTAAGCCAGTAACATAAACTTTAAATTCGGCGGGTAACCGGAAAATATAAAAACGGGAGAAAAAAGCATTCCCGCCATAACATATGGAGGTATCAACAAAGGATGAAACAAATAGGATATAAAAATTGCCAGTTTATTTTCCATCGTAATGTCTCTTAAAAATTAGAGTTCTTTTCTTAAACGTGCAACCGGTATCCCGAGTTGTTCCCTGTATTTTGCAATAGTTCGCCTGGCTATATTATATCCTTTTTCTTTTAACAATTCTGCAAGTTTCTCATCGGTATAAGGCTTCTTTTTATCTTCGTTTTCAATGATATCTTTAAGATGTTTTTTTATTTCATGTGTCGAAACTTCTTCACCGTCACGGTTTGTCATCGATTCGCTAAAGAACTTTTTCAGCAAAAACGTTCCGAAATCCGTTTGAACATATTTTGAGTTTGCCACCCTCGAAACCGTCGAAATATCCATTCCTATTTTTTCGGCAATATCTTTTAATATCATCGGCTTTAACTTGGCTTCGTCACCGGTAAGGAAATACTCTTTTTGATAATCCATTATTGCCTTCATCGTATCATAAAGGGTATGTTGCCTTTGTTTTATCGCATCAATAAACCATTTTGCCGAGTCAACCTTTTGCTTGATAAAGCTCATAGCCTCTCGCTGCTTTTTATTTTTTTTACCGGACTTTAAATTATTAAGCATTTCAGCGTATGTTTTACTTACGTGAAGGTCGGGAATATTCCACGAATTCAAAGAAAGTTCAAGCTCACCGTCGTTATTGGTTATCGTAAAATCAGGTATTATGTATTGATTGGTCTTGGTGGTTTCACTCAATGAATTACCCGGTTTGGGATTAAGTTTTAAAATTTCATCCACAGCCTTTTTCAAATCATCTTCGGTAATATCCAACCTTTTTATGATTTTACTGTAATGTTTTTTGGTAAACTCGTTAAAATATTTATCCAGAATCTTTAAAGCCAGTTCCTTTTCCGGAGAAGGATTTTCTTCATATTTTTTTCTCATTTGTATCAAAAGACTCTCTCTCAAATCCCTTGCTCCTACACCCAAAGGTTCAAAATCCTGAATTATTTTCAATACTTCTTCAACTTCCTCTTTTGTTGTATCTATATTTTGCATAAATGCAAGATCGTCAACAATTGATTCAACGGAACGCTGTAAATATCCGGAGTCGTCAATATTTCCAATAATGTAAAGCCCTATGTTATATTTTTTTTCATCAAGATTACGCAACCCCAATTGTTGTTTCAAATAATCATGAAACGAAACTCCTGATACAAACGGTATATCCCTCTGTTCGTCATCTTCGCTTCTGTTATTAACCATAGTTTTATAATCGGGAAAATCCTCGTAATCATCGGAGTTCATATACTCTTCGAGGTCGTAGTCATCCTCCTTTGCATAATCCTCAACGTCACTTTCTCCCAAAGTATCGTCATTAATATTATCCCGGGTATCAACATCCAAATCAGAGTCCGCAGTTTGCTCCTGTTGTTCGGAATTAACATCAGGCGTTTCCATTTCAAGAGCGGGATTATCTTCCACTTCCTGCTTTATCCGTTGTTCCAATCCAACCGTAGGGATTTGCAAAAGTTTCATCAGCAATATCTGCTGAGGCGAAAGCTTTTGCATCATTTTTTGTTGTAATCTTTGATTCAGCATAATAACCAACTATAGCCCGTAAATAAATTTTCCGATTTATAAACTCCGTTACAAAACAGAAGTTTAAAACAAAGTTAACATAATAATTAGTTATGGCACGATTTTGGAAAGTTTACTTTTCAAGTGTTTATCAACTTACACACAACTGAAACACAAAACTTTATCAAACCACCGGAGACTTTTTCCTTTTCAAATAACCTTGAGTAAATGAAATTAAAAGTATTAACACACTTACAAAAACCGAAATCCGTCCTATGTAATCACCGTATTTTACATAAAAGGTCAATTCGTTATTTCTATTGATATCAGCTTTTATAACATCACGTTTCCAATAATCCGTTTTTTTCAAAATATCACCGCGCTGATTAATTATTGCCGAAACACCCGTGTTAGCCGACCTGGCAACGCTTCTTCTTGTTTCAATAGCTCTTAAAACCGAAAATAACAGATGTTGTTTATAGCCCGGAGACTCACCCCACCAACCGTCGTTTGTAATTACAAATATGAGTTCGGCACCTCTTTTTACCATTTTACCCACATACTCGCCGTAAACTGATTCGTAACATATAACCGGAGCTATGGTAATTCCGTTCGAAACACTTTTAAAAACCGTAACTTTATCATCCCATCCCAAACTTCCAACCGTTCCTCCAAGGTCAATGGCATATTTTTCCAAAGGTTTTAAAATCCACCATGACGGCATTTTTTCCACACCGGGTGTTAATTTCGATTTATGATGTATTAGTATCTCACCGGAATTATCTATCATAAATGCCGTATTATACGAATAATAATACAAATCCCTTCCCTTTAATTTACGGGCGGCATTTGTTTTTTTCTCGTTTTTACCGATTCTTCTCCATGTTGAAGCACCTATTACATATGCCAGTTTTCGATAAGGCTTAATGAATCTCTTTATTGCCGTAACCGATTTGGAATACAATATCAAATGTTCCCAAATCCCTTCTTGGATAGCACTTTCCGGTGATATTACAAAATCGGTGGAATCGGTTACTTTTTTTGAAGCAAGCTCCAGGTTCCTTTCTATTATCACATCAGCCGGCAAAGTAAATTCTTCTTTATAAGGATCCACATTCGGTTGAACGACAACTACCTGTGCCGGAAGCTTTTTTTCTTTATAATTATTGTAAATATTTTTTGAAAATATAATCGGTACCATTAAAAATATCAGCGCTCCCGCCAGATTGAGAATCATTCTGATATAATCTTTATGTCTATATGAGTTGATTACAGACACTATTAAAAAGTTAACTACAAAAACCCAAACCGTACCTCCGAATATTCCGGTGTATTCATACCATTGAATCCAAAGGTGTTTTGACGAAAAGACATTTCCCAAATTAAGCCAAGGCCATGTTAAATCCCAGTTCGAGTGAAAATATTCCCACGAAATCCAGTAAAATAACAAAATTGCATTACCTCTTTTATTGTTAAACAGTTTAACTTTCGATAAATGAAAAATGTAAAAGATAACGGACATAAAAAGAGAATTAAGAACCCATGCTGCAACGGCTCCCGCTTCGGTGGAATTCCA
>WFZS01000057.1 GCA_015489465.1 Bacteroidales bacterium
CAAGTGTTTAAAAAAGACGTCATTGGTAGTCCGGTCGAAGGGTGGCGGGGTAAGCCTCCGCACTGTCACACATTCGACGGGGCTCAGTGTGACAACCCATCGTACATTAAAAAATTTAATATATTGATATTCCGCTCTTTACAAGTGGCATATTTGGTAGTTTGTCGAACCATGGCAGGGGAAGCCTTCGAACGCACGGTTCGATACGATACTCCTTTGGAGTCGCTTCACTCAGCGTGATAATCCCCACGGCGTGTTAATTATATTCACGCAAGAAAGCCGTTTTAAAACTTTTATTCTACAACAACTTTCTTGGAGCAAAGACATCTTCCTTTTGAAAAAATGTTTACAATAAACACTCCTTTTTCTGCGAAAGGAATATTTACAGACTTCTTTTTCCCTTTAAAAACGGTCTTAAAAACCTGTCTTCCGTTGGTGTCTATAATTGTCAGCCGGTATTCGTCTTTTCTTTTTAAAACAACGGTAAATTTACTCTTTGCGGGATTAGGAAAAATATCGATATTATGCAAATCAGGATGTTGATTTATACCCAACTCTTCTTTATTTACCGCCGCAGTTACATAATAACCCGGTTTTAGCTCTTCAACATAAATAAAGCCCGACGAATGATTTCCCACGGCATGTTGAGGAATAGTCCGCCAGTCCGAATCTTTACCCGGTTTATATAAAATAAGGATAGTATCGTTGTCGGTTATTTCCAAATCGTTATCAAGTGTCTGGTTGTTTCTGAAAGTAAATTTTCCTCTCGACATCATACCGTCCGGAAATATTCCTTCAACTTGCCAGTAATGTCTTGAGGATATCCGCAAACTGCCCAACGGATGTTTTAACGAATCTGGTTGTACCCAGTGATGCGTTACCCTTACAAAAGCCGAATCCGGAAGCTCGTCAATGTATAATTTAAAAAGAGTACTTTTAAATTCATATACTTCCGGTGAATCGAATATCTTAAAATTATCCACGGTAGCATCGCAGGTTTTTTCGTATGGGTCTATCATTACACTAACAGGAGCAAAATCGAGATATTTAACCGAATGTCCTTTTCTCCCCGAAAAATTCACTGTATCCGTAACAATTGAAAAATCGTTTTTCAAATAACCTATCTCCAATTTATTGTCATCAGCCAAAACATCTCCTTCACCCTTATGTTGTTGACTTAAATAAATATCCAATTTATAATTTCCTTTTCCTTGTAATACGGTTTTTGTAGAGTCTATTGAAAAATGTGGAGTTCCGGGCGATAAAACCCATGCGTCAAGAAAAGATTGCAAATTAACTCCCGCACCTTCACCTATGGTATTTACCCATTCTTCCGAACTTACCGCTTTGTATCCCAACGTGTTTAAAGCATACTTTACCCCTACCGAAAATAATGAATCACCTAAGTAATTTCGCAGAGTGTTAACCGTAACGGCACCTTTATCGTACGATGTGCTACCGTACACCGCGTTTTCAGGAACATCGTTCAGTGCAAAATCACCACCATCGGCAATAGCGGTACTTTTGAGCACTTTTGCATTGCGCGCTCTCATTTTTTCTTTAAACTTTTCATGTTCGCCCAAACCTTCCAGATAATACATCTCGCAAAAAGATGCCCACCCTTCGTTTATCCACATCTCCGACGACTTTTTACAGGTAATTTTATCACCGAACCACATATGCGAAAGTTCATGCGTAAACAACCATTCGTTGGAAGTTGTACCGTTGATTGCGCCGTAAGGGTATGCAATATTGGTAGCATGTTCCATAGCTCCTTTGGCAGTACTCACATACCCTATCCTTTCAAAAGGATACGGTCCGAATTTATTCTCGAAAAAATGCGTTATGGTTTTTAAGTTGACAAACGAGCCCGCAACATTTAAAGAGTCGGACGGTCTTACGAAAAACTCAATGGGAATGGTATCTTCAATGCCGTAATAGGTATCATCAATTATATTGTAATTTCCCACTGCAACGGAAGCCAAATAAGCAGGAACTTCGTGTGATAATTTCCAATGCCATGTTTTTGTGCTGTCGGAGGATTGGGTAACTTCCTGCAAAAGACCTCCGCACGCCGCTTTTTTGCCGTTATCTATGTTAACATAAACGTCAAAAGTTGCTTTATCGGTAAAATTATCAATACACGGGAACCATGCTTTACCCAAATTATGAGGAACTGAAATAAAGCCTACACCCAGATTGAAAGCATAATTGTTATTCCAGTGAAACCCTCCCCAATCTTCGTGGAAGGGAACGCCGTGGTAATAAACCTTTACATTGAAAGTGTCGTTTTCATTCAGCGGTTGTGTTAAATGGATATGTAAGAAATCGTTGCCGGTAACGAAACCTGATTTTATTCCGTCAACGAATACACTGTCGGCAGTCAATGCTTTCAATTCCAAGGTAAAACCCGATGTATTCATTTTCGATACCGCTTTTAAATCGGTGTAAGCCATTAGAGAATGATTGGAAAAGTCAATTTTCAACAAATGAATTTCATAATGTAAAGCGTTTATTGTATCGCCTGTGGATGCATATGTTCCCTGTATCAAAAAGAAAATGGCGGTAAAAAATAAAACCTTTTTAATCAAAAAACGTATCATGGTTATTCAAATTTCAGTAAAAATACAAAATAAGCCATGTGTTATCAATTTAAAATTCCCAATTAAACTTAAAATGTTAGATACATCCGAAATAATAGTTTAATTTTATCCGTTAATATGAAAAAACAAAAACCGCTGTATATATGACTTTTACAAAGAAGCTGCTTGTTATATTTCTTTTATTTTTCAGTCGGCAGGATAATATAGTTGCTCAACACCTATGGTCGCTTGAAGATTGTATTAACTACGCTTTTGAAAACAATATCCAAATAAAACAAGGAGAGCTTGGCGTTAAATCGGTTGAAAGTGATTATCTGCAAAGAAAATTGAATTTTGCACCTTCGCTTAACACCGGATACACTTATAATTTCGGTTGGGGACGGTCGCTCGACCAAGCCACTTACGAATATACAAACCAAAAAACACAACAAGGTTATTTCAACTTGAATTCCAGCTTTACACTTTTTAGCGGATTTCAAAAAATAAATTCGTTAAGGCAAACACAATTTGATTTGTTGGCTCAAAAGTATGACTACGAAAAACTTAAAAACGATATTTCGTTAAACATAGCAGCGGCTTATTTGCAAATATTGTTCAACTACGAGCTTGTAAAAAATGCCGAAGCTCAAGTTGAAATAACCAAACTTCAAATAGAAAAGACAAAACAACAAGTTGAAGCCGGAACGCTTGCCAGAGGAAACCTTTTGGACATCGAATCGCAAGGAGCAACGGAAGAGGCAAATTTGGTAAATGCAAAAAACAGACTTAATCTTGCTTACATCGATTTGATGCAACTCTTGGACTTGCCCGTGTCGGATACTTTTGATATTGAAAAACCCCAACTGGACGTTAAATTATCGGGAAAAGAAATTTTGTCGCCTGATGAAATTTATAACAAAGCACTTACAATAATGCCGGAGATCAAAAGTGCCGAATACAGGGTAAAGAGTGCCGAAAAAAGCTTATCGGTGGTTAAAGGTTCCAGGTTTCCGTCATTAAATATGAACGGCGGGTACGGTACCAACTATTCCGACCAGATAAAAATGAGTTACGACCCCACAAGTCCCGATTTTAATAAGAAAAAAGGATATTGGGACCAATGGGTTGATAATCGAAATTTTACTCTTGATTTCAGGCTTACGATTCCTATTTTCAACGGTTATCAGGCAAGCACGAACGTAAAACGCGCCAAAATTAATTATGATAACATTAGCTACAATTTGCAGCTTGAGAAAAACAAATTACGTAAAAGCATTGAACAGGCATACGCCGATGCTTTGGCGGCTTTTCAAACTTATCACGCCAGGGAAAAACAGTTGGAGTCTTTAAAAAAATCTTTTGAATATACCCGGGAAAAATTCAATGTGGGCATGGTAAACGCAACGGATTACAACCTTGCTAAAATTCAGCTTGCAAAAGCCGAATCTGACCTTGCTTCGGCCAAATACGATTTTATTTTTAAAACGAGGATTTTACAATTTTATTTGGGTAAACCCATAACTTTAAACGACGTTGTTAAAAAACAGTAACATTAAAAAACAACAGGAATGGCAAAAATTAACAAACAGAAAAAAATACTTATTGTATTAATATCAATACTCGCCGTATTAGTAGCCGTTGCCATTGTAAAAGGCAAAAAAGAAAAAGCAAAAAAAGTGGCGACGGAAAAAGTTAAAAGAAGGACGATTATAGAAACCGTAACGGCTAACGGTAAAATACAGCCTGCAAAAGATGTTAAGATTAGCCCTTATATTTCGGGGGAAGTTGTTGAGCTTAACGTAAAAGAAGGCGATTTTGTAAAAAAAGGCGATATGCTTGCCCGGATTGACCCGCAAATATATATTGCAAATTATAACAGGGCAAAGGCGGCGTACAAACAGGCGGTTGCCAACGAAGCTCAAACAAACGCGAGATATGCTCAAAGCAAAGCTCAATTTGAAAAAGCCAAAGCCGATTTTAAAAGAAACAAACAGTTGTGGGAAAAACAGGTTATTTCAGATGCCGAGTTTGATGCTTCAAAATCGGCTTTTGAGGTTGCTCAAGCCGAAGTCAATGCAGCCAAAGAAAGTCTTAAAGCGGCGCAATACCAGGTTCACAGTGCCAAGGCATCACTTGACGAAGCCAAAGAAAACCTTAACAGAACAAGCATCTGGGCACCAACCGATGGAACCGTATCGCAACTAAACGTAGAAGAAGGTGAAAGGGTAACCGGAGCTTCACAGTTTTCGGCGGGAACCGAAATAATGAGAATAGCAAACCTCGACACCATGGAAGTTAATGTTGAGGTAAACGAAACCGATATTGTAAAAGTGTCGATGTACGACACTGCCTTGATAGAAGTTGATGCTTATCTTGACAGAAAGTTTAAAGGTCTTGTTACCGAGATTGCCACATCGGCAAATACAACGGGAACAAGTGTTGACCAGGTTACCAACTTCGACGTGAAAATAAGAATGCTTAAAGAGTCGTATTCCGATCTTATTAAAAACAACGGTAAAATAAATTCACCGTTCAGACCGGGAATGTCGGCAACCGTTGAAATACAAACGGAAAGAGTGGAAAACGCTCTTTCGGTACCCATTCAAGCCGTCACCACCAGAGCCGATTCAACCTCAAAGGATAAAAAGAATAAAGAAAACAACATTAAAGAGTATGTTTTCAAATATGTAAACGATACGGCCAAGTTGACTCCCGTAAAAACGGGTGTTCAAGACAATATGTACATACAAATAAAAGAAGGACTGAAAGAAGGAGACGAAGTAATAGTAGCTCCTTACAGAGCCGTTTCCAAAGAACTTAAAGACGGTGAAACAGTTAGAAAAGTAGATAAAAAAGAGCTTTTTATAAAAGATAAAAAATAATATGGCTGTAATATTAAATATAGAAACTTCAACGAGGGTGTGTTCGACGGCTTTATCGGTTGACGGTAAAGTGAAGGCTTTAAAAGAGTCGAAAGTTAAAAATTCACATGCGGAACAGATAACACTGTTTTCGGAATATGTGGTAAAATATGCTGGCTATGAATTTAAAGATCTGGATGCCATAGCCGTAAGCAAAGGTCCGGGGTCGTACACGGGATTAAGGATAGGAGTTTCAACGGCTAAAGGATACTGCCTTGCTCTCGACAAACCTCTTATTTCCGTTGGAACTTTGGATGCTATGGCTTGGGGACTTGTTAACGCTTTAAAAAACAAAAAACAACTTGTTGATGCCTATTTGTATGTTCCCATGATAGATGCCAGACGTATGGAAGTTTATGATGCCGTTTATAACGGCAACCTTGAAAAACTCAAAGATGTTTCGGCAACTATTTTGGATATTGATACCTATAAAAAATATCTTGACGAAAGTCCTGTTATATTTGGTGGCGACGGTATGGAGAAAGCAAAAAAGCTGATGTTCGATAAATATCCAAAAGCATATTGGATGGACGGATTTGAACCTACGGCAATGAACATGGCAGAACTTGCGGAACAAAAATACAGGGTTAAAGATTTTGAAGACGTGGCGTATTTCGAACCTTTTTATTTAAAGGATTTTGTGGCCGGAATACCCAAGGTAAAGGGTTTAAGGAATTGAGAACGGTTAACAAATATTAAAATTTTCTTCATAATATAAATATTTTATTAAAGTTTATCTTTGTAAATAAAAACATAAAACCCGGTAAAATGAATTCTTTAGAACAATTAAAACAATACACTGTTGTTGTAGCCGATACGGGAGATTTTGAATCCATAAAAGAATACAAACCTCAGGATGCGACAACAAATCCTTCTTTAATATTTAAAGCGGCTCAAAATCCCAAATACAGTCATCTTATTGACGATGCCGTTGAATATGCTAAAAAACAAAAAGGTGACATCCACAAAAAAGCCAGCTACGGATTGAAAAAAGCCGCCGTTAACTTCGGGTTGGAAATACTTAAAATAGTTCCCGGACGCGTTTCAACGGAGGTTGATGCAAGATTATCATTTAGAATTTACGACACCATATCTTACGCAAAACGCCTTATCGCTTTGTATAACGAAGCGGGTATCCCCAACGAAAGGGTTTTGATAAAAATAGCAGCCACCTGGGAAGGTATCAAAGCGGCGGAAATACTTGAAAAAGAAGGAATACACACTAACCTTACTTTAATATTCAGCACTACACAGGCAATAGCATCGGGTGATGCCGGAGTAAAATTGATTTCCCCTTTTGTAGGTCGTGTTCACGATTGGTACAAAAAAGAGTGGGGTGTTGACGAGATTCCGGCAAAAGAAGACC
>WFZS01000058.1 GCA_015489465.1 Bacteroidales bacterium
TTCGGGGTCAACATTGGAAATACGGATTGCAAGACGCAGTCTTAATGAATTGGCAAACTTTACCCATTTGGCATAATCGCCTTCATAAACAAGGTCAAAGTTTTTAAAACGTTTAACGGAACCGTTATTGGCAAATTCCGAAAGAACGGTTACTGCAGTGTCAAGATCTTTAAAGAAAGCATCATAAACTTCATCTTGACAATCGTAAGTAATGCTTCCATCCTCATTTAATTGGCCGTAATGGGTATAAATAATAGGACCGTAAATATCACTTAATCTATGCATAGCTTCAACACGTACAATTTTAGCCCAAGCACTAAAATCTTTAAAGTCTTCGCCGGCATTACGATCAACGGCAGCCATAGGAGCCATTACTTTGTCATAAGCAACGGACCAAGGGAACTGATTCCAACCGTTAACAAGGAAATAAGTCATATTATTGATGTTTCCACGGAAAGGCGTGGGAGGCATCATATAACCCGAATAAACATCACCTATAAGGTTTTGTTGTAACTGAAATACCCAAACGGGATCGTAAGCATAAATATTTTGCAATGCTTGTTTAAAAGGCTCGCCTACAATTTTAAAATCGGCCTCCATTTGTTCGTCGGAAACACCGTACGGATCGGTATTTATTTCTTCAAAATTCTTTGTGCAGCTTTGGAACAATAAGCTTATGGAAATAACGCTTAAAACAAGTCCAAAACCATATTTTAATATTTTTTTCATAGTCGATATATTTTTTGTTTTCTATTAAAATTTGATTGATAAGTTAAGACCGAAACTTCTTGTTGAAGGTATGCTGAATGCATCAACACCTTGAAGACCCGTTCCTGTTGACATTGCAATATCAGGATCGTAAGGAGCTTTTAACAAGAAGAAGAACAAGTTTCTGGATACAAATGAAAGTCTCATGTTATCCACAATATTGCTTTTGAATTTAAAGTTGTAACCAACCGAAAATTCACGCAAACGAATATTGGTTGCATCGTAAACATAATATTCGGTAATACCGTCACGACCACCAACAGTAGTATAGAATGTTTTCGGGTCAATTGGTTGTGTGAACGGTGAACCGTCAGGATAAACGGCGTCAATATCAACACCACCGTTATCACGAGCTTGAGCAGAATTTTCGGAAACACCGAATCTATCAGCCATAGCTTGAGTAATATCCATAACTTCACCGCCGAAACGACCGTCAATCAACACTCTGAAAACAAAATTTCCATAGGTAACAACATTGTTAAATCCAAGCATAAAATCGGGATTAGGGTTACCCACGTAACCCAAGCCACCTGGTTCAGCCATAGGTGCACCTGTTGAGTCAACTACAATTTTACCGTCTTTTCTTAAGAAACGTTGTCCGTAAATATCACCGAAAGAACCGCCTTCGGTTATTGCCATTGCATAGTTGTTAACATCACGAGGTGTTATGTAATAAACTCCGTCAGACAAACTTTCGTGAAGTTCTTTAACTTTATTAACGTTCTTTGTTAAGTTTAATGATGCAGACCATCTAACTTTTTTTGTTTCAACCGGAACAACCTCTATCATAGCTTCAATACCGCTATTTTGGATTTTACCGGCGTTAACAAGATATTGTTTAAAACCGGAACCATGCGGAGCACTAATCTTGATAAATTGATTAATAGTATTTGAATTATAATAAGTTAGGTCAAGATTAAGTCTTCCTTCAAAAGTTCTCATGTCAAGACCAACTTCCCATGATTTTGATTGTTCGGGCTTCAGTTTGGTTCCCGGAATAACACCTAATGTGTTTGTTTCAACTCCGCTGCTTGTTAAATAGAAACGAGGCATGTTGGCAACATACGGGTCAACATCGTTACCCACCATTGCGTATGACGCTCTTAATTTCAAGAAGTTAAGCCAATCGGCATTGATAAGTTCGGAAGCAACCCATGAAAAACCTATTGAAGGATAAAAATATGATTGATCCGGAAGAGTTGAAGACCAATCGTTACGGCCCGTAACATCAACATAGAACATACTGTTCCATCCGAATTGTGCACTTGCATATATTGAGTGGAGTTGTCTTCTTCTCAATGACTGGCGTATTACGTTACCTGGTTGCCAAAAGTTTTGAACACTAAATACATTAGCTACTCGTAAATTACCGGGATACGGGTCAAAATATTCACCGTAAATTTTTTCATCTCTGATAGAACCACCGGCATTAGCGGAGAAATAAAGTTTTTCTTTATGAAGTTCGTAATTTAACAACATTTCTCCGTAAGTCTGGCCTCCGTTAGTATGTTGCAAAATGTAACGTCCGTTAGTATTTGACAAAGTGGCTTGTGTTGTAGCGTTTGCTTTCAACTCATAAGTATCCCAACTTTTGTCAATATTACCACGAAGGATAAGTTTTAATCCTTTATAAAGTTTTACATCCAATGAAGCCATTGCGAAAGCTCTGTCACGTTTACTGTCCATCGGGTTTCTGTAGATTATCCAGTACGGATTTTGCTGTTTGTCGGAATTTGTGAACCAATTTTGAGCCATCAAGTATCTTGTAGGATCGAAAACTTCGAAATGTTCTTTATAATCGTTGAAATTCATTCCTCTCGGGAAAAGATAAAGACCTGTTAATGGATTCCAGTAAAGACCCGTTACAGGACGGTTATGTGAATTTTGATGTAACAAACTAACATTTGCGGTAAGGTTTACTCTACCGTCAAAGAAAGAAGCGGTTTCTTTCAAATCAAAATTATGACGGTCAAATGTATTTTCGGGAACAATACCTTTTGAAGTGGTATTAGCGTAAGAAACATAGGTTTGAGCCTTTTTGTTACCGCCGCTGAATGACAGTGAGTTCATCCAAGTTGATCCCGTGTTATAAAAATCTTTAACATGATCGGGAGCTTCGGGACTTAATTTAGGTCCCCAACTAAATTCTCCTCCTGCAGCATCCTGTCCGTATCTGTATTGTAATTCAGGCATTTTCAGGGGGTTCTCAACAGTAAAGTTTGAAGAGAAATTTATAGAAGTTCTTCCCTCTTTACCTTTTTTAGTGGTAATCATAATTACACCGTTAGCAGCCTGACTACCGTAAAGAGCTGCAGCGGTAGCACCTTTAAGCACCGAAATACTTTCAATGTCATCGGGGTTTAGGTTCGATATGGCGTCTCCTCCGTCAACACCGGGAGAACCGTTGGCATTTGTACCACCCCATATACTACCCGGTTGGTTAGGTGAATAGTTAAGCATCGGAACACCGTCTATTACATATAAAGGTTGGTTGTTCCTTGTTGATTTGTTACCACGTAAAGTAATTCTTACCGAACCGCCCGTTCCGGATGCACTTCTGTTAATTTGCATACCGGCAACTTTACCGTTCAATGCATTTATCGGGTTGGCATCCTTTACAGCGGTAATTTCGTCGCTTTTAACCTGTTGGGTGGAATAAGCAAGAGATTTTTTCTCTTTGGAAATACCCAACGCGGTTACCACAACTTCATCAAGTTTGAGGTTATCGGGTTGCAAAAAAACATCAATTTTTGTTTTACCGTCGATATTAACATCCAATGTTTTGTAACCCAGAAAACTGAATTCCAAAACATTATTACCTTCCGGTACTTTAATTGAATAACTACCGTTAAGGTCGGTAGTAGTACCTACAGTTGTCCCTTTTACAACAACATTAACACCCGGCATCGTGCTGCCGTCTTCTCCTGAAGTAACAACGCCTGTTACAACAGTACCTTGAGCAAACAAATTAAATGTTGAGCCCAAGATAAACAGGAGAATTACAAGTAATGATTTTTTCATAAGCTTGGTTTTTATTTATTAAACATATTATTGGGTTGAAAAAATATTTTCCGTCAAATTTATTACAGCTCCTATCAAACTTGCCTCTTTACCGATATCAGAAATATCGATACTGACAGCTTCTCTCAATTCATTCAAACAGTATTTTATTAATGAATGTTCAACAGGTATCGTAATAAGATGACCTGCCTTTAATATTTGTCCGCTAAATATAATTAATTCCGGATTAAGTATTTGCACAAGCATCGAAATCCCTCTTCCCAACTCCGTTCCCGTTTTAGATAAAATTTCTATTGCAAACGAATCTCCACGCAAAGCCGAGTCGACAATATCCATGTAAAACAGTTGTTTTTTACCTCTTTTCTCTTTAACGTATTTTACCAATTCGGTGTGTTCTCCTTGTTCAATTCCTTCAAGAGCCATACGTTCCATTGCCGAACCCGATGCTATTGTTTCAAGACATCCGCGTTTTCCGCAATGACAAAGTAATCCGTTTTCTACAACCGGTATATGACTAAACTCACCGGCAAAACCTGTCGAGCCTTGATAAAGTTTACCATTTAATATAAGTCCCGTTCCCAAACCGTTGCCAAGATATATAACAAGTGCATTTTGAACGTTCTTCGCTTTACCGAACCTTAATTCCGCCAATGCTCTTGCTTGTGCGTCATTAATTATTTTTACCTCAAAACCTGTTTTTTCTTTGAGAATGTCCGCAACCGTTTTATCTCCGAAATTCAAAAAATTATAATTAATGCCTTTTTGGGCGTTTGTTAAACCCGGTAAACTGATGCCAACACCTATTATTTTATCTTTATCAACCGATATTTTAGAAATAAAATTACTTATTTGGTACGATATTATTTCTACGGTTTCAAATTTATCGTAAATGTTAAGCTCAAACTGAACAGGCTCGTAAAGGATGTCGTTGTTACTGTTCATTAACGTTATTTTCCCGAATCGACGCTCCACTTCTATTGCAATACTGTAAAACGAATCTTTCTGCAAACCTACCAAATTGGGTTTTCTGCCACCGCTTGAAGCACCGTAACCTTGAATTTTAACATAACCCTCTTCAGATAATTCTTTCAACAGGTTTGAAACAGTCGGAAGACTTAAGCCCGTTTCTTTTACTAGAAAGGCATTTGTCAATGATTTATGAATGTACAATAATTTTATTATACGGTTTTTATTCAGCCTTTTCTTTATTTTTTTTACCGACATCGACAGTTATGTTAACATAAGTT
>WFZS01000059.1 GCA_015489465.1 Bacteroidales bacterium
CCATTAAAACTTTATAAAGAAAACGGGATATGAAAGCATGTAATAAATGTTAAATAAAAATTTAGGTACTTTATTAATGAAATATTTTAAAATAGTTTAATTTTAATATTAAAAATAATTACATTTGTATTAAACGTATTTGTGAAATTTTTAGAAATACTTTATTTAATTTTAGTGATTGTAAAATAAAACCTGTTGTTTTTAGAAAATATTGAATTACTAAATAACTAACAATAACAATGAAAAAGAAAACAGATAAGCAAGAGCTGTCTGCGCTTTTAAAAACTTTTTTCGGGTTTTCAAGTTTTAAAGGAAATCAGGAAGAAATTATTGAAAGCGTCCTGGAGGGTAACGATACTTTTGTTGTAATGCCGACAGGGGGCGGAAAATCCATGTGTTACCAGCTGCCTGCCTTAATAAATTCCGGCACTGCCATTGTTGTCTCTCCGTTAATCGCTTTGATGAAGAACCAGGTTGATATGATAAGAAATTTCGGTTCTCAAGACAGCATTGCTCATGTAATGAACTCATCACTATCGAAATCTGAGCTTACTAAAGTTAAACAGGATCTTTTAGACGGGAAGACCAAACTTTTATACATGGCTCCCGAGTCGTTAACAAAAGAAGAAAACATAGAATTTCTTAAGCAGATAGATATTTCTTTTTATGCTATTGACGAAGCACACTGTATTTCCGAGTGGGGGCATGATTTTCGTCCGGAGTACAGAAAACTAAGACCTATTATAAATGCCATAGGGAAAAAAGTTCCCATTATAGCCCTTACAGCTACCGCTACATTAAAGGTTCAAGAGGATATACTTAAAACACTTGAGATGCAAGATGCCAAGATATTTAAGTCCTCTTTTGACAGACCGAACCTTTATTATGAAGTAAGACCAAAGACGAAGAATGTTATTAAAGACATAATTAAGTATATTAAAACCCAACCTGGAAAATCCGGTATCGTATATTGTTTGAGCAGGAAAAAGGTTGAAGAAATTGCCGAAACATTGTCCGTTAACGGAATTAAAGCGCTTCCGTATCATGCCGGTCTTGAAACAGCTGTCCGTAAGCATAATCAAGATGCTTTTTTAATGCAGGATGTGGATGTTATTGTCGCCACCATTGCTTTTGGTATGGGTATTGACAAACCCGATATTAGATTTGTTATCCACCATGATATACCTAAAAGTATTGAAGGTTATTATCAGGAAACCGGAAGAGCCGGAAGAGATAACGGAGAAGGAAACTGTATTACCTTTTACAGTTACGACGATATTCAGAAGCTGGAAAAATTTATGAAAGATAAGCCTTTGGCGGAACAGGAAATTTCCAAAGAGCTTTTACTTGAAACCGTTTCTTATGCCGAATCGTCGGTATGCCGTCACAAATTGTTACTCCACTATTTTGGAGAAGAATATACCAAGGATAATTGCGGTGCGTGTGATAACTGTTTGAATCCGAAGGAAAAATTTGAAGCAAAGGATGAAATAAAACTTGCAATTGAAACCGTAAAAGGATTGAAAGAACAATATAAAGCTAAGATGATAGCTGAAGTTCTTGCCGGAAAAGCCAGTGGTGATGTTAAAAGTATTAAACTTGACAAATCAGAATATTTCGGTAGAGGTAAAGAACATGACGATAAATTTTGGAATACGGTTATAAGACATGCCTTGATAAATAAATTGCTTGAAAAAGATATTGAAAATTACGGTATTTTAAAAGTAACGGAAGCAGGCGAAAAGTTTATAAAAAAACCTTATAGCATTATGATTGCAAAAGATCATGATTATTCTTCAGCAGGTGATGATGATGTTATCGTTAATGCCGCTGGTGCTAAAGGTGGCGGAGGAGATGAAAAACTTTTGGCAATGTTGAAAGACCTCAGGAAAGATATTTCCAAAAAAGAAGGATTGCCTCCGTTTGTGATTTTTCAAGATCCTTCATTGGAAGATATGGCTATTCAATATCCGATAACCGAAAAAGAACTGACTCAAATCGTGGGTGTTGGAGTAGGTAAAGCAAAGCGTTATGGAAAGCCGTTTATCGAATTGATTAAACAATATGTTGAAGAGAATGATATTATCCGGCCTAACGATATGGTTGTTAAATCGGTTGTCAATAAATCTGGACTTAAGGTTTATATAATACAGAGCATAGATAGAAAACTGCCTCTTGAAGATATTGCCAATGCAAAAAATCTTTCATTCGACGAATTATTAACCGAAATAGAGCAGATTGTTTCTTCGGGAACCAAAATAGATATATCGTACTATATTGATGAGGTGGTGGATGAATATCATCAAGAAGATATTTACGATTATTTTACCGAAGCCGAAACCGATTCCGTAGAAGATGCTTTGCAAGAGCTTGGAGAACCTGAATTTACGGAAGAGGAGATTAGACTTATGAGAATTAAATTCATGTCGGAAATGGGTAATTAATGAAAGGATTTGTTTTTCCGTTAATATTATTGATTTTACTTCAAAGCTGCTATCACGAAAATATACCTGAAAGGAAAAAACCCGACAGGTTTTTGACGGAAGATAGTTTGGTTTTGGTTTTGGCTGATATTCAACTGGCAGAGTCGGCAATAGAATACAGAAGAGAAAATAATATTTATAAAACAAATGATCCCAAGAGGTTTTATGCTTATATCTACAAAAAGTATAACTTGACGCCTGAAACGCTTAAGGAAAATCTGGATTATTACAATTCCGACCCTGATAAAATGGTCGGCATATATGACAAAGTTATGGCCGTTTTAACAAAACAACAGGTAGATATCGAAATTCAAAAAAAATTAATGGAACAACACATTAAAGATTCGTTGGCAAAAATCGATACGACTCATTATGTTTACAAAAATCTAAAACCCGTTCTTAAAGAAATGACAGACGTTAAGAAAGTTTGGCCTACTCCCTGGTAAATGTTGCATTTCTTACTTCCTCTTCTATACCGTCATTAAGAGTAAAAGTAAACGTCATCTTTTTTTTGTTGATGTAATCACCTGACCCCTCAACAGTGTAATCGTCGGTTAACTTTTGTTGTTCAATAACAACCGAGTTTTCCGTGCATAAACCCGTAGCATTACCCACCGAAGCAAAGTTGTTTAATATTATATATGTATCCGAATTTCCTTTACGGGTTATTGTTACATCGTAATTCAATTTTTTATCGGGTTCGTAAACATGCCAGGTGCCTAAATATTTTGCCGCCAAGTCGTTAGTATTGTCATCATTACCTGGCAACAAATCATCATCAGTACAAGATGAAATTAAAATGGGAAATAAAGCTATAAATAAAATTCTTGTTAAAACTTTCATTGTTAAGAATGTTTTATCACTTGTTAATTATAAACTTTCTGGAATAAACATTATTTCCGGAAAAAATTTGAACAAAATATATACCGTTGTTCAGTGTTGAAACATTAAGTTTAAAAGTATTTGCTTCCGAGGGTTTAAACGTTTTGTTTAGAACGGTTTTACCTGTAATATCTATTACATTTACTTCCGTTTTGTTTGTTAAAATACCTTCTGTTTTAATATTTATGAAACTTTTTGCAGGATTAGGATAAATTTTGATTTTATCTGAGTTTTTATTTGTCAAGGTTTCTTTAACGCCGACATAAATTCCACCTGCTGCAGTAATAGCGTTACGCAAACTGTCAACTGTTGGAGGATATATCTGTTTTCTAAGCAATACATGCGTTTCCGGATCTATTATAATAATAGTAGGATAAGATAAAACGCCATAGGCTTCATAAACGGCATTTCCTCCGCCTTCGGTTCCGCTAACGGTTGGATATGTTATTCCGAAAGCTTCATCAAAAGCCAATACTTGTTCTATAGTTGACCCGAAATTAATACCCATGTGAAAAACATTTCCTTGATTCTCGCCGAATTCGAGATAACTTTGTTGAAAGTCAGGAGCATATTCCTGACATGGTCCGCATGTTACCGAAAAAAAATCGATAACAACTATTTTATTTTGCTCATCTAAAATATCAAATAGCTTGATTGTTGTTCCGTCGCACGCTTTTACCGTAAAATTTAAAGCCGTGTCTATTGATGCTTGTGATTTTCCGAAAAACGGAAACAAAATCAGTAATAATAATGGTAATAGTTTTTTCATTTTTTTAGTTTATTAATTTTATTAAGTCGTTATATACATTATCAGCCAAACGGCTTGCTCCTATTCTGAAAAGGCTGTTATTCAACCATTCGTTGCCTAAAATATTTTTTACCAAAATGTAATATTTTAAAGCATCTTCAGTTGTTGAAATTCCTCCTGCAGGTTTTAAACCTATTTTCTTACCGGTTGATTCATAATATTCTTTTACCGTATCAATCATTATTAAAAAAGCTTCAAGTGTTGCGGCAGGTTGTATTTTTCCGGTAGAAGTTTTTAAAAAGTCTCCCCCGCCTTTTATGGCAAGTTCACAAGCTTTTCTAATGTTTTCAACAGAAACCAACTCACCGGTTTCCAGAATAACTTTAAGATGTGCCTTACCGCATGCGTCTTTTATCTCTTTAACCTCATTTTCAACAAAATCATAATTTCCTTCCAAAAGTTTGCCTCTTGATATTACCATATCAATATCATCAGCACCTTTTTCCGCGGCCCATTTTACTTCTCTAACTCTTATTTCCAAAGGAGATTGACCGCTGGGGAATGCTCCCGCTACCGATGCTGTTTTTATTCCCGTACCTTCCAATGTTTTTTTTACCAAAGGAACAAAAACAGGATAAACGCATATTGCCGCTACTTGAGGGATACCTTTGTTATCATCTTTAAAATTAATGCCTTTTTTACAAAGATTGATAACTTTTTCATCGGTATCGTCACCACTTAAAGTAGTAAGATCAATAATGTTTAATATATTTTTCAGCGCCTCCTTTTTATCAAGCGTTTTTAATTCCTCTTTTATTATTGAACCGGCTCTTTCCTTTAACGCTTCAAAAGAGGTATTATATTTATTAAAAGTAATCATATTAATCTAATTAACTAAAATGTTTTGCCTGCAAAATTTATAATCCGGTAAAATCTTTGTAAAAATACTAATAATTAATTTATGAACGGCAACGGTTCTAATGTCGATACATTTTTATTTTTTATTACGGTTTTACTAAGTGTTCAGAAAAATAAATATAGCAGAAATGATGCCTATTCGTAAAATTATAATCGATTTTGCCGTTAAAGAATATTACCCTGCGGATTGATGAAACCCGGTTGTCTTGTTATTTTCGTTGACTTGTTTAAAAAGACCTTTATGGGTAAACCTGCCAAAATTGAGAAATAACAATTGATCAATACACAAAAAAAACAGGTTGCC
>WFZS01000060.1 GCA_015489465.1 Bacteroidales bacterium
TTATACAGATTAAAAAAACTTTCGGGGTGTTGTGCCGCCACCTGAACCCTTAACACATTCTTTCCCGGATTGGGATAAACTATGGCATCGTGTAAAATAGATACCGGTTGCTCGTTGGTGGAAGTAATTAACCCTTCGGCATTAACTTTCAGTATGTAAATATCTCTTTCGTGAACCCAGGGATGGGAAATGTAATCGAAACGTGTTCCTGCCATTATACATCCTCCATCTGAAGTGGCGATAAGTTTGGTCATGTTATAATATGCATCACCACCATAAAAATGCTCCCATCGTATGTTAAGCATGCTGTCTGTTTGGAGGAGGGCATACCAAGAGGGAGTATTTGAAAAATTAAGGTTGAAAATGTTAATGTTTTTTGTACCGCCTATAAAAATCGAATCTTTATTTTGATAGTCAAGTGCTCCCCAAAAAGCAGGATAATCATTAGTGTCTAAAGAACCCCGGTTATTAAAAACAAAACCTGTTGTATCAAATGGATGATGTTGATATAAAAAACCGATATCGTGATCAGTATCTCGATGACTAAAATAATCAGCTGCTAAATAAAATGAAGTATCAGTATCCCATTTTATACCATACGATCCATTCATGTCATGAGGGATTCTCCCCTGTTCAGTTGATACCAGATTTAATATGGAATCTATCAAAATATAATAAGGTTTTATCTCTCCAATCAGCCATAAGTTGCCATTGTTTAGCTGTTTTAGTTCCATTGGTAATATTGCTTCGTCATCAAGATAAATATTCGCTTGAAGGCTGTCAAAATTCCTGTTAAATTCATAAATAAACATTCTTGGCGTTTGATTTGGAAAGATATAGCCAAAAACGAAAATATTATTGTTATTACCATATTGTTCATATATTTCAATATGATTATAATTTTCGGGAAATAAGAATTTTTTTGAACTGCTCATTACATTTAAACTTGAATCAATACGTTTTAGTTTGAATCCACAATTATCACGTTGCAAAGTTTTACTAAAGTTTTTTATAGCTAAAATAAAGTTTAAAGACGTATCCGGTAGAATGCGACTAACAATAATTGAAGTATCATAGTTTTCAATAATGAGACTGTCAATAATTACCCCTGTAGAATTTAGTTTAAAAACATCACCTTTAAAATGATAGGAATCAGCGTGCCTGTTTAGTCCGGTGAAGTAAATATTTCCCTCAATACCTGTTGTAATATCAGTTACATTTCTGTCATCGCTTGTGTTTATCAGTAGTGACCATGTTGTATTTTGTGAAAAAACACAAGTGAGCAGGAAAAAGAACTGAAATAATAGAAAAAGGTGTTTCATTTTTTATGCTTTAAAACTAAATCAACCGGAGGCATTAATATTGCCCCCGGTTGGAAATAGAAGGTTAATTAATTATTATTAAAATAAGGAATGCCATAAGAAACTTTGTAATAATGCAAATTGTAAGCAGCTCCTACTATAACATCATCAATAATAACTACATTTATAAAACTTTTTCCTGCCGGTTTTAATCCGGTAGGTACAGGGGTTTTTATAATATCATCAGCATTGATAAGGTTTTCAGTTAATTCATCAATAGACATGCAATGGTTGATGTCGGTTGTTACAAGTAACCTTGGATTGCCATTTTCGTCTGGAAAATCAAAGCCAGTCATCTCTTTGGTCACTATATCTGTATAACCTCGGGTAGCAGATATTGCAGCCGGATGATTTAATCGATATTGTATTTCGTCAGAACCATCGGATGTTAAATCAGTTCCGTCACAATTACCCGCTGGTGAAACTCCAACGTCTTCACCCAAAGTACCCCAAATCCAATTATCGGCAAAAGGTTGATATAGCCCGAGAATTAACCCCTGTCCGTAACCATTGTTATAAGTTATATAAGCGGTATTGCCCACCACGGAGTCCTGTTGTACATCTGAAAATCTAAGAAACTTTACATCGCCTGCAATACTGTTAAGTTGTGCCGTAATGGTATCAACCATTTGCTGATACAGTACCTGTACATCATCCATCGAAACCAA
>WFZS01000061.1 GCA_015489465.1 Bacteroidales bacterium
ATATACGAAAAATACTTAAAAAGTCAAGCGTTTTACAAAATAAATCCGTTTGTTTACTTTTTTGTGATATAATTTGTAAGTAATTGAAAATATGTTATATACGTAATTGTTAATTCGGTAAATAAATATTTATTTGGGTTTAAATTTAGGTAATATTAACCAAAACGTTAAAATCCTGCTAAAAGTCCTATACCACCTACCAATAAACCGACAATAATGTTTATTGCTTTTACTAAGAAAAAGCCTTTTTGTGTTTCGGCAATGAGAGGAAGGCTGCCGTGTCCGTCCTGGACTATTGAGTTTGCCAAAAGAATGCTGAAAGGTAAAGTGCCTCCGGCAAAAAGGATTACAAATATAAAGTGAGGACCAGATTCGGGTATTATCCCTACAAACACGGCAATAATCAAAACAAGCCAAATATTGTTGTTTATTACGGAAGAAAGGTTCAGATGAGCATCAAGATAGTTGAAAACAAGGAGCGTCCCGAAACTCCATAAAAACACTCTTAAAAAATGTTTTTTTAAAATATGACCCCATAAATGTTTTTCAAGAAAGTGGTCGTTTGTTATGATTTCTGTAATAAGTGCCAGTGAAAGTACTACCAAAAAAGTTATTTTAATCCATGCGGGATGACTTCCGTGTGCACTGTGATTAAGTTTTAAAAGTGAATCTATTGACACGTCTTCGTCATGTCCTCCGGTAAACACTAAAAACATCATTGCCAAAGTGAAAACTATAAGGAAAATCCTTTTTGGGCGTATGTGTTTTAACTGTTCCGTAATTGTTTTTTTGTCGAAGAACTTACATTCGGGTTCTTTATGTAAATCGAAATGTTTTTCGGGAAAAGACAAACTGATTCTGTTTTTCAAAATTTTCTGCACGGCAACACCTGAAATTACCGCAATTATAAAAATTACGGCATGTAATATTAAAGCCGTTTCGGGTATTACCGAAAACATTAGAAAAGCTTCATCTCCCGATGTGGCAATCATTGTTGCAACCAGAGCTCCCAAACCGAAAATATTATGTACGTAAAGTGAAACCGCAGTATAAGCACCCAAACAACCCGGTATAATTCCCAACAGCGAACCTAAAAACACCTGTTTCCATGTATTGTTTTTTATGTCTTTACTCCATAACCCTCTGGTAAGAACATTCAAATATTCGATTATTAACATCATCGATAACACGAAAATCGTTATCATTAATGCCTGTTTTCCGCTGTTAACCCACATATCCTTTTTGTTATTTATAAATTCAAATTTAAAACTATTTTAAATTAACCGGCATTTAACATATCGAATTAATAAATATATAATTTTGGTATTTAATTACTTTATTGGTAGTTTATGGCTAAGATTGTTAACATTACGGAGGCGGTATCAATAGCGCTACATTCGATGATATTGATTACAAAAAGTGAAAAGCAGATAAATGTCATCGAACTGTCAAAGCGCATGAAAAGTTCCAAATTTCATATTGCAAAAATATTACAAAAATTGGTAAAAGACGGATATTTGACTTCACAACGTGGTCCTTCGGGTGGATTTAAATTAACAAAACCTGCTGAAGAAATTACTTTATTAAATATTTATGAATCCATTGAAGGAAAAATTGTAGTTTCCAGATGTCCTCTCAATAAACCCACTTGCCCGTTCGGCAGGTGTATTTTTGAAAACTTAACGGTAAAAATGACTCAAGAATTTAAAGAATATCTTTCCAATAAAACATTAGCCGATTATAAATAAATTTGAATTATGAGAATAGCAATTCCTACAAATGATAAAATTACCGTATTTAAAAGAAGTGGCAGGGCAAAGGGGTTTTTAATCATGGAATTAAGTGACGACGGTGTAAAAGAGGTGGATTACGTAATTAATAATCACCAACACGGGCATCACCATCATCATAGTGAAGGTGGACATAACGGTCACGGGCATTCACATGAGGAGCTTGTAGAAAAGCTTAACGGTTGTGATTATATTATTGTAAATATGATAGGAAGTCATTTTGGAAGAGATGTAGAGCAAGCGGGAATAAAAGTGTTTATAACAGGCCGTGAAAATATTGACGGGGCTTTAAAGGAATTCAGACAAAAAGTGATGTAGTTAGAAAGATACATGCAGTGCCGTGATAAAGTTTATTCCCGGTGCAGTTATTCCCGAAGAATAAGGACGGTACCGTTTGTCCAGAATATTTTCCACTCCGAATGTCAGCAAGAAATTTTTGTTAAAAGCGTAACTGCCGTTAAAATTTAACGTCCACCATGCAGGTGCATAAGGATTTCCGTTTTCGTCCTTAGCATAGATATGCGTTTTCTTCCTTTCCGACGGAGCCAAATCATCATAGCTTACTTCCCCGTTGAAATAACAATTTACCGCCAGTTGCAATTTATTATGTTCATAGATAATTTCAGTTTTACCGAAAAAGGGTGAAACATGCCTTAGAGGGTTAAAGTTATTGTCATGTCCTTTTATATAGTTAAGATAAGTTTCAAACCCTAAATTACCGGTTATTTGTGCGTAAACCGTTCCGTTAACGCCGTAAATCTTTGCATATCCGGTATTTACAACGGCTTCAACCTTGCTCATTTCACCGTCATACATAATGGAATCTTTTCCGTTTAAAAGGAAATCTCCTCTAACCATTGCATTGTCGAGGTAACTGTAAAAAGCCGTAGCTTTTATCATAAATCTATTACGGAAAGATTTGGATACGGAAATTTCCGAATTGTAAAGGTATTCGGGTGACAAATTTTCATTGGGAACAACTACGTTACCCGGTTCAGAGTCAAATATTTTAGCCACGTCATCCAAATTGGGAGCGCGATATCCGGAGGATAGATTCAGGCTTAATTTCCAATTTCCTGGATAATAAGAAATACCGGCACTGCCTGTCAGAGCAGTGTTATTCATAAGTATTTCGGTGTAAGGCAGATGATACCATGAAGTATCAACGAATTTCGCATCCAAGTAGGAATACGATAATCTGGTTCCGGCTTGAAATGTCAAAGGAACATTTTCACCGCTTTTTTTGTAAGATACATAAACTCCTCCGTTTAAGGTATTGGTTCCGCCATCGGGATATCTCGTTGCAGTGGCTTTTTTGTCACCCGTTTTTATGTTTTCTTTTACAGCTTCCGATTTTACGTTATTATAAACCAATTCCAAACCGTAATATAAATTTTGCTTTCTCTTTAAATTTTTGTCAATATCTACATTAGAAGATAAAATATTAACGGTTTCTTTTCTCTTCCTTAACCAGTTTTTTTTAAGTTTCCTGTCGTTTCTGCCCTCTTTTACATTTTGATAAGCAAAAACCGTTTTAATATTGTCGGAAAACCATCTTTTTTTACGCTCGGTGTAACCTGCCGTCAACATCATCCAACTTTGAGGTTTATAATACCATTCGGCATATTTGAACTTATTTCTCTTTTTTTGCAATAATCTGTCATATCGAGGAACACCGGATGTAACGGAATAGTAAAAATTAAGATTTAAACGGGAATAATCATTTATTTTATAACCTGTTTTTTGAGTTACGTTGGTTTGTGAATATCCCGAAAAATGTTGAATAAGCGGGTTGTCATTTGTTACGACCGTGTCGTTACCGTTCAAAGTTTTAACATATTCTTTTCTCAAATAAAAATCGTTTCCATGAGAGCCCATTCTGAGATCATCGAAATCCGAAAAAGAAACCATTGTAAGAAAAGCTAACTTGTCATTGGCGGTATTTAAACGGAAGTGTCCCGTTTTTTGCCATGCTGCCGAAGCTAATCCTGCGTAAACTTTACCTGAAGTTTTCCATGAGGAATCAATGTTAAAAACAGGTTTTTTCAAATGAATATCAATTACTCCTCCCAAAGCATCGCTCCCGTAAATATTGGTTCCAGGTCCGAAAATGATTTCAGTACTTTCGATGGAATTTACGTCGGCTTGAAGCACATTTTGCAGGTTGCCGCTACGGTAAATGGCATTATTCATTCTAACACCGTCCAAAACAAACAATATTCTGTTTGCGGCAAAACCTCTTATCATTGGACTTCCTCCTCCTAATTGGCTTTTTTGAACAAATACTTGACCGCTTTGCTGAATCATGTCGGCACTTGTGGCAGGATTTTGGAGAATAATTTCTTTTTTATCTATAACCGTTATTTCATTTGGAAGTTCCGTAGTATTTTCTTCCCATCGCTTGGCGGAAACAACAACCTCATTCAAATTGAAAAGTTTTTCATCGAGATAAACGGTATAATTATTTTCAATGATTTTTTCTTCCGGAAGTTTCAACAGATTATAAGAAGAATGTTGGAAAAACAGCGTGTCGCCTTTTTTATAAGGTGAAATATCAAACTCGCCGAATTCATTTGTTACGGATGTAACGGTTTTGTCCTTATTAAAAATAAAGACATCCGGTACAGGGTTTGCCGTTTGTTTGTCTAAAACGGTAACTACCTGTGATCGTGAAACTGTAGTAGAAATTAAAAAAGCTACTACAATATTAATTAACTTTTTCACTTGAAAAATATGATGTTTTATTACCTTCTTACCTGACCTCTTTGTTTGGCAGCCTCTTCAAGTCTTTTTTGAAATGCCGATTTCTTTTTCGGCTTTTTCTTGTTTTGCTCAATTTGATGACGCAACTTATCTTCGTCAATAAGTAACCTGAAAGCATACATCTGTATAAAAGTAATAACGTTAGCCAGGAAATAATAATAACTTAACCCCGATGCATAGTTATTAAATATTCCGAGGAACATAATAGGCATCAAATACATCATGGCTTTCATTCCGGGCATTGACTGTTGCTGTCCCATCATTTGATTGTTAATCTTGGTATAGATTAGTGTGGATATGGTCATCAGCAGAGTAAACAAGCTTACATGGTCGCCGTAGAAAGGTATTTTAAAGGGAAGGTCTAATATGGAATCGTAACTGGAAAGGTCATCCGCCCATAAAAACTTTTGCTGACGAAGTTCTATGGATGAAGGGAAGAACCTGAACATTGCAAAGAGAATAGGCATTTGCAAAAGCATAGGGATACAGCCCGCAGCAGGATTAACACCGGCTTTACGGTAAAGTTCCATAATAGCTTGCTGTTTTTTCATAGCATCTTCTTTCCTCGGGTATTTTTTATTAATCTCATCAATTTCAGGTTTAAGAACCCTCATCTTTGCCGAAGAAAGATATGTTTTGTAAGCTATAGGGAACAGTAAAAGTTTCAGAAGCAGTGTAAGTACGAGTATTACAATACCGTAATTCCATCCCAATCCGCCAAGGAAGTTAAATACCGGAATAACTATGTATTCGTTTATCCAAGCCAGCAGGAAAAATCCCCATCCTATCGGAATTTGCCTTTCAAGGTCAAGCCCGTAACGTTTTAATGTATAAAACTTATTAGGACCGAAATAAAATCTTAACGGAATATTCGAATTTACTTTAAATCCTAACGGGAGGTCCAAATCGGCTGACATCGATTTCAGATAACGCGGATTTTTAGGATGTTTTTCCTCATGAACTTTAAGATATCCGCTTTCGAAAGCATCGCCTGCAATTATTGTTGAAGAGAAAAACCTTTGTTTGAAAGAAACCCATTTTAATTTGGTGTTTATCTTCTCTTCATCGTCGCCGCTTTCACTTAAATAATCAACGTCGTCTTTGTAATGTTTGTAATATATTGTGGAACCGTTAAAACGGTCAACACTTTTTTCCTGTTTAAGCAAATCAGCTTTCCATTTCAAAGGTAGAATATTGGCATTTGCAGGTATAATACCTCGCATGTTTACAAGGTTTACCTGCATGTCAAGCATGTAGTCGTTACCTTTTATTTTATAAAGATATTCTATGTATTTAGAACTGTCGTATTGTCCTTCACCTTTATCGGCATAAAGTCTGAACGCAAAAGTTAAGGAGTCGTTTCCTGAAATTTTTAAGTGATTACTTTTTAAATTAACGGGAACAAAGTACAAATCGTTTGTATTAATAACCTTGTTATGTGTAAAAAACGACATTCCGAAAACAACGCTGCTGGTATCGAAAAGACGGAGCGGCAAGGAATCCCATGTTCTGTATTTTTTCAGTGTAACTTGTTTGAAAAAGCCTCCTTTCGGTTTAATTTCATATTTTACCAAATCCGTTTCAATAATAAAACTTTTGTTATCACCATTCACGGAATTGGCAAAAACATCATATTTTGCTTTTAATTGTTTATAATTTGCCGATGAACTTTTTTTTGTTTCCGTTGAATCAGATACGGATTGTTCAGATTGTTTTTTTTCTTTGTTTTTGGCTTCGGCTGCAATCATTTGAGCTTTGCGAGCCGAATCTTTTTGATATTGAACGTATTCCAGTGAGTCTTTTATTCTTTTTCGTTTTTGGAGTTCTGCCTCCGAAGGCGACATCCAAAGAGAATAACCGATTAAAATAGCTGCTATAAGAATAAATCCTATTATCGAATCTCTATTCATTTATTGAATTTTATAAGTCTGCTTTTAAAAGCGGCAAAGGTAATTAGA
>WFZS01000062.1 GCA_015489465.1 Bacteroidales bacterium
CATAAAAACATTGTGATAGTTGTTTACCATTAAATATAAACTTTGTCATTAGTTTTAACGTTATTGAAATAAAATTATCTTTGCAGCCGTTTTGAAAATTTAAAATCGTTCTTATGTTATATCGTCGTCACCTCAGAATACAAGCTCTGCAAGCATTATACGCTTATTTTACGGGTGGTCAAACGGACTTGGTAAAAGGAGAAAAAGAACTGCTTAAAGGGATATCGCAGATTTATGAGTTTTTTGTTTGGCAACTTTCATTTATAGTTGAGGTGAAACGTTTTGCCGAATACCGTATTGAAGAAAATAAAAAGAAGTTTTTTCCCACCGAAGAAGATCTTAATCCAAACCTCAAATTTGTTGAAAACGCTGCAATTAACTACCTTGAAAACAATCATGATTTTCAGAAAAAAGAAAAACTTTTTAAAATTAATTGGGCGAATGAGCGGGAATTAATAAGAAAGTTTTACGTGGAGATGCGTGAAGCCGATTATTACAAAAAGTATATGGCTAATCCCAATAGATCTTTTAGAGAAGATAAACTTTTTGTAATAAAAATGGTGGATCTCCAACTTTCCAATTATGAACTTTTGCGTGCATATTATGAAGATAAAAATATATACTTTGCAAGTAATTATGATTTGGTTTCCATTCTTCTCATAAAATTTTTTGACTCCTTAACAAAAAAACATAATGAGTATTCTCCTTTACCGGGTATTTATAAAACGGAAACTTCACAAATTAACGACGATAGGGAGTTTGTCAAAACATTATACCGTAAGGTTGTTGTTAATTCGAAAAAATATGATGAAATATTAAGAGTCAGGACAAAAAATTGGGATTATGAACGAATCCCGCTTATGGACATCATAATCTTGAAAATGGCAATAGTAGAGTTGACCGAGATGCCTACGGTTCCGGTAAAGGTTACTCTGAACGAATATATTGAATTGGCTAAATTTTTCTCCACGTCAAAAAGTAAAACTTTTGTTAACGGAGTATTGGATAAATTAATCAAGGATTTTACGGCGGAAGGTAAAATTAAAAAAATCGGAAGGGGACTTGTGGAATAAAACGGCAATTTTTTTTGTCTAAGTATTCAAACGGTTATTATTTCTGATTTATTTTATTACGTATTTGGTGTAATTAGGTATTTTTGATATTAAAACATTTAAAAAATTCGTTATGAGAAGGTTCTTGTTCATTGTACTGTTAATATTAAGTTTTATTCCTTTAAAACAAGTGACAGCTCAAAGCACCGATCCGGAAAGACCGAATATTGTTTTTTTGGAGGTTGATGATTTACGTTACGACTACACAAGTTTCAATGGTTCCGATTTAATAAAAACTCCTAATATCGACGAACTTGCGGAAGAAGGTGTTTATTTTGGTCGTGCTTCTTGCCAGGGGATGATGTGCGGACCTTCGCGTAACTCATTAATTACAGGTTTATATCCGCATAATCTGGGTTTTTATAAAAACGGTGATTTACGGGCATTGCCTGAAGGTGTTTGGTCTTTCCCGCAAGCTTTACAACGTGCCGGTTATTATACCGCCTGGTTAGGAAAATGTCATGTTAGACCTAAAGGAAAGGATAAAACCCTTGCTATGAAAAACAAAATGGGGTTTGATTTTGTGAAATTAACGTGGGGCAGGGTAATGCTTTGTAAAAGACTTAAGAAAGGCAAAAATATGGAAGGTGATTGGTATGTTGAATATCTAAAAGAAAAAGGGCAACTTGATAACTTTTTAAAAGCCTGCGACGGAAAAGCCGAAATGAAAGACGAAGATTACCTGGATGCGTTTTTTACTTCGCAAACAAAAGATTTTTTATCCGGATATAATGATAATAAACCTTTGTTCTTATGGATAAACTATACATTGCCACACGGTCCTTTCGACGTACCTGAAAAATATCATAAATATAATCCGGATGATATGCCGGGGTTTACCACAATAAAAAATTATGAAGAACCTGAAAATCTTGTTGCCAAAACAAAATATATTTCCAGTTTAAAGAAAATGAAGGAATATCAAGCAGGGTATCTTGCAAATATTGATTTCCTGGATAAACAGGTAGGCGAAATAGTAGCGGAATTGAAGAAAAAAGGTATTTATGATAATACGGTAATTGTTTTTTTCTCCGACCACGGACTTATGATGGGTGACCACCACCGTATCCATAAAGGTACGCTGTTTAATCATGTCACAAATCCTAATCTGGTTATTTCGTGGCCCGGTAAAATAAGAGAAAATGTGGTAGTTAACGATCCCGTTGAGCTTATTGATCTTATAAAAACTACGTTAAGCCTTGCAAAAGCCGACGAAAAGGATATTAACAAAAGAAAAACCAGTGTTAATTTGCTACCGGTTTTATTTAAAGATGAAAAAGTTGACAGGAAATATGCTTTCGGTGAGATAGAAGGATATGTAGCTGTTACGGATGGAAGGTACAGGTTAATTAAAGGTGAAGACGGTTTTACTTTACTTTTTGACGATATTGAAGATCCTTCAAATTTGGTAAATATAGCTGATAAACATCCTGATAAAGTAAAAGAAATGTCGGAAGCTATTGATAAATGGTTCAAAGTTACAGGCAAACCATTACCAAGACTAACCTATTAATTATTAATAAGTTGCAGAATATGAACGTCTCTCCATTCATAGGAGTTTAAATTATCATATCTGATAAAATAATCTTTTAACAAGCCTGAAATTTTGAAACCTTCAGAGACAAACAGTTTCAGGCTTGCTTTGTTTTCAATGTCTATAATACAATGAAGCATATGAAGGTGAAGCACTTCAAAAGCATATTTTATTAAAATGGACAATGCTTCTTTCGCATAACCTTTGTTTCTGAATTTTTCAACAATCATTATTCCAACACCGGCCCGTTTATTTAAAGCGTCAATATCATAAAGATCTATTAATCCGGCTATTTCATTTGATTCTTTTTTTGTTATAACAAATCTTGCTTGCGAAGTTTTAAACGGGTCTTTGTTGGATCTCAAAATGTGTTGTTCTATATCAAACAGCGAAAAAGGAACTAAGGTTTGGCTAACCTGCCATAATCCGGTATTATTTTCTATATCGTAAATGGTTTGGATGTCGTCAATTTCCGGAGCTCTTAATTTTATGTTTTTATTTTCAAACAAGTTCATATTTCAATTTCTCCTTTAAACACCATTTCGGCAGGTCCTTTGAGAAGGATATCAGTAAAAGTATAGTTGCCAACTTTAAAATCCACTTCAAAATCACCACCTTTTGTTTTTATTAGTTCCGGTTTATTTCCCGTTTTTAAATATGTAGCAATTGCAGATGCGGTAACCCCGGTTCCGCACGACAGCGTTTCATTTTCCACACCGCGTTCATAAGTTCGTACAAATATAGTGTCACCGGTTATTTCTACAAAATTGACATTGGTTCCGCCGGGTTTATACATTTCACTATATCTTATTTTTTTTCCTTGTTCATAAACGTCAATATCATTAACATTTTCAACAAAAACAACATGGTGTGGTGAACCGGTGTCAAGGAAATAATACGAGTTCCTTTCCTTTATATTTTTTACATCCGTCATCCTAAGCGAAACAAAAAAACTTTTACCTGGAATAATTTCTTTATTAATAACAGCTTCATGAAGTCCGTCAACAGCATTGAAAATCATATTTCTTTTTGAAATACCGTTTTTAAATGCAAAGGCGGCAATACATCTGCCTCCGTTTCCACACATGGTACCTAATAAACCGTCGGAATTGAAATACAGCATTTCAAAATCTGATTTTTTGCTTTCTCTTATGAGCATAAGACCGTCAGCGCCTATTCCGTATCGTCTGTCACATAATTTTTCTATTATTTTTTTTGAAGTGTCAAATATATTTTTTCTGTCATCAATTATAACAAAATCATTTCCGTTTCCTTGATATTTTTCGAAGATAACTTTCATTACCGGCAATGTGTATTAAATATTGTTAAAGTGCAAATATCGGCAGGATTTTTGAAAGCCTGTCAAATCATTGAAAAAAACCTTTAACATTAATTAACCAAATAACAGTATTGATAAATTGATTTATATTTTAATATTGAACGCAAATTTGAAAATCGATAAAAAATAGAAAGACTATGAAAACCGTATTAAAAAGTTTTTTAGGAGCAATTGCAGGTACTTTGTTGGTATTATTAACCTTTTATTTTTTTCTGACTCATAAAAATACGGAAGATAACGAAGAAGATCAGGTGTTTCACAATGCTGCATATACCGTTAGCGGAACAAACGGTGGTTTTAGTTCTACCGCAGCACGACCGGCTGTAAAAGTTCCTTCACCGGAGCCCAAAAGTGACATGGACTTTACAGAGGCTGCTGCCAAAAGTGTTGATGCAGTTGTGCATATAAAAACGGAACTTAGTGTTAAAACCAATTATTACGACAGGTTCTTTGATCCTTTCAGGGAATATATTTATCCCCGTCAACAAAATAAAGTAATTGCATTCGGTTCGGGTGTAATTATTTCACCCGACGGGTATATCGTTACAAATAATCATGTGGTAAACGGTGCTGATAAAATCACGGTTACTTTTAATGATAAAGAGGAGCGGGTAGCCAGAGTTATCGGAACAGACCCCTCAACCGATTTGGCTCTTATAAAAGTGGATGCCAATGATTTGCATTACTTAAAGTTCGGAAATTCGGATAATCTTAAAGTAGGTGAATGGGTATTGGCTGTGGGGAATCCGTTTAACCTCACTTCTACCGTTACGGCAGGCATAGTAAGTGCCAAAGCACGTAACATTAATATTCTGGGAGGACCTTCTCCGATAGAATCTTTTATACAGACGGACGCGGTGGTAAACAGGGGAAACAGTGGCGGTGCATTGGTGAATACTAAAGGTGAACTTGTAGGGATAAATGCCGCTATTGCCTCACATACAGGAGTATATGAAGGGTACTCCTTTGCAATTCCTGTTAATATCGTTAAAAAAGTTGTTGAAGATCTTAAAAATTACGGTGCTACACAAAGAGCTTATTTGGGTGTTCAAATAAGAGATATTGACGACCAGTTTGCTAAAATGGCAGGCATAAATAGCCTTGATGGTGTTTATGTTGCAGGTGTTGTTGAAGGGGGCGGCGCAGAAGATGCAGGCATTCATGCAGGAGATGTAATTTTATCAATAAATGATAAACCAGTTAATTCAACATCGGAACTTACCGGAATAATAGGGCAATACCGTCCCGGAGATAAGGTTGTTGTTAAAATCAGAAATAAAGATAATGACGAAGAATACCTTACCGTTACTTTAAAAGATAAAAATAACTCGGTGGACATTGTTAAAGCACCGGAATCTTTTTATAGCGACGAACTGGGGGCTTGGCTTGTACCCGCAAATAAGGATGAACTTAACAGACTCGGTATTTCCAAAGGTTTAAAAGTTACTGAACTTGACGATGGTATTTTGAAACGAGGCGGTTTAACGAAAGGTTTTATAATTTATAATATCAACGGCACCGGTGTTAATTCCGAAAGAAGTTTGAAATCGGCCTTAGAAAAAAGCAAGGGTAATGCAGTGAAACTTAAAGGAGTATATCCCGACGGAATGAAAATAGCGTTTGAATTTATTTTGTAAAAAAACTTGCTATTTAGAATTTTTTTAAATAACTTTGAAAACTTCAAAGTTTTAATCCGTAAAAATATTTTTAGTATATGCGTCAACTGAAAATTACCAAATCAATTACGAACAGAAACACTGCCTCGCTTGACAAATATTTGCAAGACATAGGTAAAGAGGCATTGATTACTGCCGAGGAAGAGGTTGAGTTGGCGAGAAGGATAAAAGCGGGTGATAAAGTTGCTCTTGAAAAGCTTACGAAAGCAAACCTTAGGTTTGTGGTATCCGTTGCAAAACAGTATCAAAATCAAGGTTTGAGCCTGCCGGACCTTATTAACGAAGGTAATTTGGGGTTGATAAAAGCTGCCAAGCGTTTTGACGAGACCAGAGGATTTAAATTTATCTCATATGCCGTTTGGTGGATAAGGCAGTCGATTTTACAAGCACTTGCGGAACAAAGTCGTATAGTAAGGTTACCCTTAAATCAAGTAGGTTCCATAAACAGAATAAAAAAAGTTACTTCGCAACTGGAACAAGAACTTGAAAGAACGCCGTCGGCAGAAGAGGTTGCCGCTGCAATGGAAATGAGTGAGGATAAGATTAACGCTGCCATAAAAATATCAAGCCGCATAGTTTCCATTGATGCACCTGTAGGTCAGGAGGAAGATACCAAATTTCTGGATATGTTTGTTCCTAAAGACAGTGAAACCACTGACGAACATTTGATGAGAGAATCTTTGGGCAAAGAAATACAACGCTCTTTATCAACGTTAAGCGAAAAGGAAAGGGACGTTATAAACCTCTATTACGGCTTGGGTACTAACCACGAATATACTTTGGAAGAGATAGCCATGAAATTTGACCTCACACGCGAAAGGGTTAGACAAATTAAGGAAAAAGCAATCAGAAGATTGCGAAATTCCTCCAGAAGCCGTTTGCTGAAAGCTTACTTGGGACAATAATATTGAAAAGGCTTTTTTATATTAAGCAAATGAAAAAATATTAAAGCTGTTATTGCGAATGACGGGGGGCTTATAACAGGTTTATCCGGAAAAGCACTTTACAAAGTTGTGTTTGTAATCGAATTTGATAAAAAATGACCTTTGAAAATAGAAAAAGGTAAGTTAAACGTACAAACGATACAATTATTTAGTCCCCAGAAAACGCTTTTATTACCATTAAGTCGCAATTCGATTATTTGACGGTTATCAAGGGAAACGTTTATTCATTATATTTTGAAAAAGGGAGGAATAATTGCCCCAAAAAACATTTGATGAACTTTATTCAACTTTTTTCATTAATTCTCCCGATTTTAACCGTCTCCAATAGTCATTTAAATCGAATTTTATCTCCTTTGACATTATAAACAGCCCCGAAAGGTTAGGTATTGACATGGCAAGAATCATCATATCCGAAAATTCCATAACCGTTAATATGTCGGTTGAAGCTCCCACAACGGTAAAAATTAAAAATATTAACTGGAAGGTGATGTTTGTTACTTTTCTGCTTCCGAACCATTTTTCTCCCAAATCGCCGAATAAATAATCAAAACCTTTCAAACCGTAATAGGACCAGGAAATGATTGTTGAAAAAGCAAATAGTGTAACGGCTATAAGAAGCACAAAAGGAAACCATGAAATAACCGATTTAAAGGCTGCAGATGTCAGTTGAACACCTTCCAATCCTTGTGTGTTTTCGGCAAAGCCAGTAAAAATAAGAACTAATGCCGTCATTGTACAGATAACAACCGTATCAACAAACGGTTCTATTGATGCGACAATACCTTCGCTGACAGGTTCTTTATTTTGAGAAGCCGAGTGGGCAATGGAAGCACTTCCCATACCGGCTTCATTTGAAAATGCACCCCGTTGGATACCGTAAATCATAACGCCGATTATACCGCCCTTAACGGCATCGGGTTTAAATGCATCATGAAATATCAGATAAAAAGCATGTCCCGTATTATGAATATTCATGAAAATAATCACCAAAGCGGCGGTTATGTATATTCCTGCCATTAAAGGCACTATTTTTTCCGTAACGTTACCTATGCTTTTAATACCTCCTATTATTACAACACCAACTATAAAGGCTAAAACTATCCCGTAATATGCGCCGTATTTTTCCATAGCAGGAAAAAATATGGCAAGTTGATGAAAAGCCTGGTTTGCTTGAAGCATGTTACCTCCGCCAATAGAACCTCCCATTACTGTTAATGCAAACAAGAATGCCAAAAACACTCCGAGTTTTTTCATTCCTTTCCCTCTTTTTTCAAGACCTTTTTTAAGGTAATACATCGGACCTCCCGAAACACTTCCGTCGCTGTTGAATTTCCTGTATTTAATACCCAAAGTACATTCTGCAAATTTTAGAGACATTCCCAGTAATCCCGCTACAATCATCCAAAAGGTTGCTCCCGGACCTCCGATGCTTATTGCAAGAGCCACACCGGCTATGTTACCCATGCCTACGGTAGCGGAGAGGGCGGTGGTCACCGATTGAAAAGAAGAAACTTCACCGGCAGAACTTTTGTCTGAAAACTTTCCGCGTAAAATATCCCAGGCATGCCTTAACCCCCTGATTCCTACAAACTTCAGATAAAAGGAAAAGAATAAACCACCAATGAACAGCCATAAAACTATTAATCTTAAAGGTGCTTTTACATCATTCCCGAATTCATCTTTTACCGGGTTACCGTTTTTGTCATAAACCTGAGGATCGTAAACACCAATAAGTTCAAACGGATCAACAAAAAGAACTTTTGACAAAACTTTGACAAAAGGTGTAAATCCCTGATCAATTTTCTGACTTAAAGTGAGTTCTTCTCCGGAAGTTTTGTCTTTTTTATTTTCTGACGGGAAAACCGTTAATGATATAAAGCTTAAAAAAATGATTAATACTGTTTTTTTTGTAAATGCATTGTTTAAAAAGCTCATAAAAATCATTTTAATTGTTGTTTTTACTACTCAAATATTTTCCGACAAGTAATGCGATTATCATTGTTAGATAAAGCTGGCCTGTTACCGCAAAGAATATTGTTAATGACTTTGCTAAATTGCTGACAGGCAGAATATCACCGTATCCCAATGTTGTGAGCGTTACAAAAGAAAAGTAAATAAAATCTGCTCTGTTTGAAAGGTCGCCGCTGCTACTGACAAATGCAGAGGGGTCGGCGTTATAAACCGTTTTAAAAAGTATTGAAGCTGCTATGCCGAATAGAAGATAAACGTTTACCGATTCCATAAATTCCAATAAACTTATCTTTTTGCTTTTTGCAACTTGAACCACAAGCATAAACACAACAACAATGAAAAATACCGTTGAAATCAAACTTGTAATTTTCATTAGTAGTGACAATTTAAGCAAAAAGCTTACCCACAACAGTATTATTATGGAAACGGGCAGATATATGTGCTTTCCGTAATTTCTTTTTATGGCCAATGTTGCAAAAAGATATATAAAGGAAATGACGGAATAATAAAATGCCTGAATATTTTTATCGTCGGCAAAAATTCCTATAAAAAATATATAGGTGATGTTTAAAATAAACAATACGAGGTTTATTTTAGAACGTTGGTTTTTCCAAATTTTCATAAAAAATATCTTTGAAAAGATTTAATGACTAAAAATAGAAAAATTGTAATAATAAAGAACAATTTAATTTAAGGTTAAGGATATAACCTTAGTTGATAAAAAAAATCTTTATAAATAATGTTAATGTAGAAGGCTTAAAAAAATCAAAGCCCCGAACATTTTCACATTCGGGGCCTCTGTTTGCGGAGAGGGGGGGATTCGAACCCCCGGTGCCCTTTTGGGGCACGCCGGTTTAGCAAACCGGTGGATTAAGCCACTCTCCCACCTCTCCGGAGCAAAATTTGACTCAATTCATTTAGGACTGCAAAAATATATATTTGACCGATATCTGCAAATTAATATCGCTAATTTTTATGAATTTTTTGCGAATATTCGGTTGAAAAAGTAACCGGGAAAAATATTATACGGATTTTACTTGAATAATTTAAACGGTTATATTTGTCCGTTAAAATTTATTTATGGCTAATTATTGTTTGAATTACGCTCTTGTACAACGTTATAGTAAACCTAAAGATATGAAAGGAAAAACTTTTGCGGAAAAAATTTTCGGGGCCGAAACGGGTTCCATAGTTTTTAAAAAACCCGACATTATTTTATCTCATGATAATACCGCCTCCATTTTTAATACTTTTAAGAAAATGGGAGGGGAGAAGGTTAGATATCCTGAACAGTTGTTAATAGTTCTCGACCACAATGCTCCCCCGACAAGTGCAAAACTTGCCAACCAGTATGAAACTATCAGACATATCGTAAAAGAACAGGGAATAGAAAAGTTTCATGATGCCGGTAAAGGAATTTGCCATCAAATCATGGCTGAATATGCCAAACCGGGTATGGTGATTGTAGGTTCCGACAGTCATACCTGTACGGCCGGGGCGTTCAACTCTTTTGCTGCGGGTATTGACAGAACGGAAACAGCAGGACTTTGGCGACAAGGTGAAACCTGGTTCAGGGTTCCGGAATCCATAAAAATAACACTGCACGGTAAATTACCCGAAGGGGTTTATGCGAAAGACCTTTCATTATGGATTATCGGGATGATCGGTTCCAGCGGTGCAGATTACATGTCAATAGAGTATCATGGCGAAGGAGTAAAAACCTTGGGTGTTGACGAGCGTATGACTTTGGCAAACCTTGCCTCTGAAATGGGAGCCAAAAATGCTGTTTTCCCTTATGACGAGGTTTTGAAAGAATGGTTGGGTGATACTTATAATGGAGAAGGTGTATGGGCGGACGAGAATGCTGTGTATGCCAAAGAGATAGAAATTAATTTAAGTGAACTTTTTCCCGTTGTTGCCGCACCGCATTACGTTGACAACGTAAAAGCAGTGGCTGAAGTTGCCGGAACAAAGCTGAACGAAGCTCTTGTTGGTACCTGTACAAACGGTAGATTGGGAGATTTGCGTCAAGCGGCGGAAGTGCTCAAAGGGAAAAAATTGCCCGAAGGTTTTCAAATGGTGGTTGTCCCGGCATCTCAAAAGATTTACCTTCAAGCTATGAGAGAGGGTCTTATAGAAATATTTTTGGAAGCGGGAGCTAATGTTTTATCCGCCAGTTGCGGACCGTGCTTGGGGACAGGGCAAGGGATTCCCGCTGACGGTTATAATGTTATTTCTACTGCTAACAGAAATTTTAAAGGTAGAATGGGAAATAAAAATTCCGATATCTACCTTGCATCTCCGGCAACTGTAGCTCATTCGGCTTTAAAAGGTGAAATTACGGACCCCAGAGGTATAAAAACCAATGATAAGTTTCCTTATAAAGTTTCCGAAACAAACACTACAACCATTGATGAGAATGACAACAGAAGAATAAACGGTGTTTGGAATTATGCCGATGCCAACGATTTGAATACCGACCAAATGTTTGCCGGTAACCTTACTTATCAGGTGTTAAGCTCCGAGCCTGAAAAGATTATGCCACATTTATTTAAAGGATTTGACGTTAACTTTTCCGAAAATGTTAAAGAAGGTGATATTATAATTGCGGGTTCAAATTTCGGTTGCGGAAGCTCACGCGAGCATCCTGCCGTAGGTCTGTCATACGCCGGTGTTAAAGCGGTAATATGTAAATCGGTTAACAGGATTTTTTACAGGTCTTCGGTAAATCAAGGTCTGCCGATTTTAATAGTTCCCGAAGCTGTTGATGCCTATAAGCCCGGCGATAAAGTGGATATAGATTTTGAAAACGGTAAAATTTATGTGGGTGAAAAGGAATTTTCATTTTCACCGTTACCTGAAAAACTTATGGCAATATTTAATGCCCGAGGGCTTGTCAATTATATAAAAAGCAGTTTATAAAGACTTTGTATTCTTATTCGGGTTTTTGATTATTATGGTTAAAGTATCTTAAAATTTCGGTATGATACTTTAAAGTATTAATTTTGTGCCGTAAATAGTTGTCGCATTGAAACTAAAATTTCAGTATTTATTAATTCCCGTTCTTTTTATTTTGGGATGGTTCATTGTAAAAAGTGAAATGCCCAGGTACTCCGTATTTTATTGGATTTCTTCACTTTTGTTGTTGGGAGACGTCTATTTGTGGGCGGGAATAAAAAAGAAAATTTTCAGTTACAACTTAATAATAAGGATTTTACTGGTTTTTCTTTATTGGTCTTCGTTAATAGGAGTTCTTGTAATTATAATAGGTTCCGCCATAGTTCCTTTGGTAGAATGGAATGATGTTTTCAGAACTTACCTTTTCGGGTTTGTTTTTGTCGTTTATACCGCTAAACTGTTACCCGTTATATTTTATCTTATAGCTGACTTGGGAAAGTTTATAAAAAGAACGTTTCATCTTACCAATAAACAAAACAGAAAACTTGTTGAACAGAAGAGTGAGGGTATTACCAGAAGTAAGTTTTTGCAATATATTGGATTTTTATCGGGAGGACTTGTTTTCAGCACAATGTTCGTCGGGATGTTTAAATGGGAATATGAATTTAAAATCATAAAAGAAAAAATTAAACTTCCGGGTTTGCCTAATGAGTTTAAAAACCTTAGGATTGTTCATATTTCCGATTTTCATTTGGGGAATTGGGGTTTGTCTAAAGCAATGGAGACAGCTGTTGATAAAATAATGTCTCTTAAACCGGATGTAATTTTATTTACCGGCGATATTGTTACGTATTCTACAAAAGAAGTTGAACGCTTTGAAGGAATTTTGTCAAAACTAAAAGCTCCTTTGGGGATTTACGCTGTTTTGGGAAATCATGATTACGGTCTTTATGTTAGTTGGCCGGACAAAAAAGCCGAAGAAAAAAACATGACCGATTTGTACGATTTTTATGACAGGCTGGGATGGAAGTTGTTGAATAATGAAAACAGTATTTTGGAAAAGAACGGTGAGAAATTGGCGATTGTAGGTGTTGAAAATTGGGGTGCTTCCAAAAGGTTTCCGAAATTCGGGGATATAGACAAAGCATTGAAAGGTGCCGAAGATGTTAAAGTAAAGATTTTGTTATCACACGATCCGTCACACTGGGATAATGTGATTATTCCCGGGAAATACCCCATCCAACTGACTTTGTCGGGACATACACACGGATTTCAGTTCGGCTTGGAAACGGAAAAAATAAAATGGAGTCCTGCAAAATACGTTTATAAACATTGGGCAGGATTGTATAAAGATTCCGCAACAGGTAATTATTTATATGTGAATAGAGGAATCGGTTCCATAGGATACCCCGGCAGAATAGGCATTTTACCGGAAATTACTTTAATAGAGATTGTTTAGAATTTCGAAAATTAACCTTTTTTATTAAAAAATAAGATGTATATTTGTATCTGAGTAGATACAGGTTTATGATTTTTATTGAGAAAACATCTGAATTTGATAAGTGGTTAAGAAAATTAAAAGATTTAAGAGCAAAAGCCAAAATTTTATTCAGAATTCAAAAGATTGAAAGTGATGGGCATTTTGGAGATTGTAAATCTGTAGGTGGCGGAATTCGTGAATTGAGAATAAATTATGCAAAAGGATATCGTATATATTTTGTTGAAAAGGAAGGTAGAGTTATAATTCTTTTGACAGGAGGAAGTAAATCAACACAAAAAAGGGATATTGCTAAGGCAAAAGAAATTTGGAACAAGTTAAATAAATAAAACATGGAAACATCAAAGTTTGATATATCGGATTATTTGGACAGTAAAGAAATGATTGCCGAATATTTAAATACGGTTTTGGCGGAAGGTGATGACACTGATATAATTAATGCTATTGGTCATATTGCAAAAGCCATTGGAATGACAAAAATTGCCGAAGAAACGGGATTAAGCAGAACAAGTTTGTATAAATCGCTATCAGAAGGAGCAAAACCTCAATTTTTGACTATCATGAAAGTGTTGAAAGCAATTGGAGGACAAATTCAGATTAATCCTGTTTAAAATCATTTGACATAGATTTGGTAATTAATTTGTTATTGTCTGTATATCATCCCATTTTTAATTTTACATGCAATTAAAAATGCTGTACTTGGTAAAGGTGCAGCATTTTTTGTATTATCAATCTTTTTACTAAAATTCGACTTTTATCGAACCTTTGGGTCTTATGAAAAGTTTGTGGCAATTTCCTTTTCCGAATACATTTTCAAGAGTGTTTACGTATTTATCCAGAAGTTCATTGGGCACAAATGCTTGTATAGTTCCGGCAAAACCTCCTCCATGTACTCTCCATGCCCCTTTTCCTTTTAAAATATCTTCACTCAGCGCAAGTCCCAAAGCAACATTTTGTTTTTTCGGGTCGTGGCTTGTATAAATATTCTGATTATACATGTACGAGCTGTAACCCGATTCTATTACCATTTCCAAAAAGTCGTTAAAATTACCCGATTCAAGAGCTGTAACTTGTTTGGCAACACGTTCGTTATCGCCTAAAAAATGGTAAGCACGAAGCAAAGCACGGTCGCCGACTTTTTCTCTTATTTCCGGTATTGCTTTTATAAACTCTTCATGAGTAACTTCACGCATCACCTCTTTACCCAAAGCTTTTGCCACCGATTTCATTTCCGTTGGTAAAGATGCATATTCATCATTCAGATTTGCGTGATCACCGCCGGTATCGGTTATAACCAAAGTGTATCCCGTTTTCATAAAATCAAAATCAACCGATTTAACAACAGGTTTTGAAGGGTCTTTGAAATCAATGGTTATAAAACCGCCTACCGCACATGCCGTTTGATCCATTAAGCCGCACGGTTTGCCGAAATAGTTATTCTCGGCCCATTGACCGATTTTTGCATTTTCAACCGGATCCAGCATACCATCGTTGAAAAGGTGACTGATAATGGTTCCTATTAAAACTTCAAATGAAGCGGAAGAACTAAGTCCGGACCCTTTTAAAACATTGCCGTGAATATGCGCAGTAAATCCTCCTATTTTGAATCCCAAATCCGTTAATCTTTTGCAAATACCTTTTACCAATGCTTCCGAAGTGTAAAATTTCGATTTGTCGAGAGCAAGGTTGTTAATATTAACGGTAAACTCGGGATAACCTGCCGATTTTATCTTAATGATGTCACTGTTGTTTTTAGCCGCAACGGCAATGTTATCCATATTTACGGCACCGGCTAAAACACGACCGTGTTGATGATCGGTGTGATTACCGCCTATTTCCGTTCTTCCCGGAGAACTGAACAGCATCACATCATCAATGCCGTGTGTTTTTACAAATTCTTCAATCAGATTTTTATACCTTTCGGCTTGATGTTTTAATACATTATTATCATTTCCGTATAACTCTTTAAACAACGGATTATCGTAATGCGAATCTAATTTTTGTAATAATTCTTTTGCTGGTGCCATTTTTTTAAATATGTTTTTGATTTTATTTTCAACAAATGTAAAAATATCGGATAATTTCGGAACGGATTAACACCAAATATTTTGTTATAAAATAAAAAAAGCTGCCTTCATGGTATTGTGAAAGCAGCTTTTTCTAATCTAACAAAAGCAGTTAAATATTGTTTATTATTTTGTTGAGTGTTTTACTCGGTCTCATTGCTTTTGAAGCCTTTTCGGGATCAGGTAAGTAGTATCCGCCGATATCGGTAGGTTTACCTTCTGTTGCCATAATTTCGGACATTATGGTTTCCTCTTTTTCCGTTAGTTCTTTGGCAACATTCTGAAAAGTCGATTTTATCTCATTATCTTCATTTTGACCGGCCAGATGTTGTGCCCAATACTGAGCCAGGTAAAAATGACTGCCTCTGTTATCCAGTTCGCCTGCTTTACGCGACGGTGATTTTTGATTTTCAAGATAATTTTCCACCGCTTTGTCAAGAGCTTTGGCAAGAACTCCCGCTTTTTTGTTGTTATATTTTTCATTTATAAATTCCAGTGAAACTTGAAGGGCAAGAAATTCGCCCAACGAATCCCATCTTAAGTGTCCTTCTTTAAGGAATTGTTGAACATGTTTCGGAGCCGAACCTCCGGCACCCGTCTCAAACAAACCGCCGCCTGCCAATAAAGGAACTATCGATAGCATTCTTGCGCTGGTACCCAGTTCCAGAATAGGGAAAAGGTCCGTAAGATAATCCCTTAAAACATTACCGGTAACCGAAATCACGTTTTTACCTTCTCTTACCAGTTTTGTTGTGAAATTCATGGCATCAACGGGGGAGAGTATTCTAATGTCAAGACCGTTAGTGTCGTGTTCTTTTAAATACGTTTCTACTTTTTTAATTAATTGGGCATCATGTGCTCTGTTATTGTCCAGCCAGAAAACAGTGGGATACCCTGTTGCACGAGCTCTGTTTACTGCAAGTTTCACCCAGTCTTTTACCGCAATATCTTTAACTCTCGACATTCTCCAAATATCACCCTTTTCCACATCATCTTCGAAAATAATATTATCATTTTCATCAATTACTTTTACTTTACCGTCATCTTTTATAATAAATGTAGTGGGATGCGAGCCGTATTCTTCGGCTTTCATAGCCATTAATCCTACATTCTGAACGCTTCCCATTGTTGCGGGATCAAACTGCCCGTTTATTTTGCAGTCGTCAATAATAGCTTGATACATTTTTGAATAGCTTCTGTCCGGGATAACGGCTTTTGTATCGTGAAGTTTTCCGTCCGGACCCCACATTTTGCCTCCGTCCCTGACAACAACAGGCATAGAGGCATCAACAATGACAAGGTTTGGAGCGTGAAGGTTTGTAATGCCGTTGTCGGAATCAACCATTGCAAGGTCGGGATTGTTTGCGTAAATTTTTTCTATCTCGGCTTTTATCTCTTCCTGTTTTTCTGCGGGAAGTTTCGGGAGTTTTTTGTAAAGGTCTGCTACTCCGTTGTTAGGATTAAAACCTATGGAATTAAGTTCTTCGCTGAATTTATCAAATAATTCTTTGTAAAATACCGATACCGCATATCCGAAAAGTACGGGGTCGGAAACTTTCATCATTGTTGCTTTAAGATGCAAAGAGAAAAGAATGTCTTTTTCTTTTGCGTCTTTGATTTGTTCGTCATAAAAGTTTTTTAATTTTTTGGCATTCATGAATGTTGCATCCAAAGTTTCCTTTTCATCGGCTTGCAAACCGTCTTTTAACACCGTTACATTACCGTTTTTATCTTCATGAATTATTTTAAAAGCAAAAGCTTTTTCGGCGGTTATTGATTTTTCGTTGCCGTAAAAATCGCCATCGCTCATTGTTGCAACATGTGTTTTGCTGTCTTTATTGAACGGCTTCATCAATTTATGAGGATGTTTTTGCGCGAATTTTTTCACGGAATTGGCCGCACGTCTATCGGAGTTTCCTTGTCTTAAAACCGGGTTTACGGCACTACCCAAAACTTTCGAAAATCTTTCGGCCAAAGCTTTTTCCTCTTCGGTTTGAGGCTCTTCCGGATAATCCGGAATGTCGTAACCCTTTTCTTGCAGCTCTTTTATTGCATCTTTGAGTTGGGGAACCGAAGCGCTGATATTCGGCAATTTTATTATGTTGGCTTCGGGTTTTTTTACCAATTCACCTAATAGAGCCAGATAATCCGGAATTTTTTGCTCTTCTTTCAAATTGTCGGGAAAATTGGCTATTATCCTACCTGCCAAAGAAATATCACTTTCTTCAACATTAACGCCTGCGGCTTTTATGAAAGCTTTTACTATAGGAAGTAAAGAATAGCTTGCCAATGCAGGAGCTTCATCAACTTTTGTCCATGTGATTTTTATTCCGTTATTTTTCATCTTGTTATTATTTATAAAGTAATATATGTTTAAAAATAGTATTTCAATTTTCGACAAAGGTGCAGCAAAATAATTTAATTTCAAATATCAACTTGTTAAATAGTGTGAAATAAGTTTTGTTGGTAAATTCAAAAATAAATTTACTTAATATTTCCCATTGTTTTCGACAGTTTAATAT
>WFZS01000063.1 GCA_015489465.1 Bacteroidales bacterium
GTAAAAAGTATGAGTTGGCATTGACACAGATGCATCATACAATGGAAGGACGTCCCATTGTAAGGGAAACAACATTGAAAGATTACATAAAAAATCCTTTATCGGGTAATGAAAAGCATAAGCTTGACGAAAAGAATAATGTATCGTTGTACCAAAAGTTGGAATTTGACGGTATTCAATGGGGGATGACCATTGACCTCAATGCATGTACCGGGTGTTCCAACTGTGTTATTTCATGTCAAGCTGAAAACAATGTAGCCGTTGTTGGAAAAGATCAGGTGCGCAGGCGCAGGATAATGCACTGGATGCGTATTGACAGGTACTATTCCGAAGATTTCGAAAATCCTGAAATTTTCCATATGCCTGTAATGTGTCAGCATTGTGACAATGCTCCTTGTGAAAATGTTTGTCCGGTAGCTGCTACAAACCACAGTAGTGAAGGTTTGAACCAAATGGCTTACAACCGTTGTATAGGAACGCGTTACTGTATTAACAACTGTCCTTATAAAGTTAGACGTTTCAACTGGTACGAGTACGTTAACAACAACAGTTTCGATTATAATATGAACAGCGAACTGGGTAAACTGGTTCTTAATCCTGATGTTACCGTTAGACAAAGAGGTGTTGTAGAAAAATGCTCGCTTTGTGTTCAACGTATCCAAGAAAAGAAATTGCAAGCCAAGATTGAAAACAGGGATATTTACGATGGTGAAATTCAGGTTGCTTGTCAACAAAGTTGTCCTACCGATGCAATTCAGTTTGGTAATTTACTTGATAAAAACAGCAAAGTAGCTCAAATAGTTAAAGAGCCAAGAATGTATCACTTGCTAGAAGAATTGCATACTTTACCGTCAACGAGCTATTTGACAAAAGTTAGAAATAAAGATGAGGAGTCTCATAACGGAGAACATCATGCTTAAAATTGATAACGACTAAAACAGATAAAAATGTATAATACCAGAGTCAGAGGAGTTTTAATTAAAGGGAACAAAAGTTACAGTCAAGTAACTAAGGAAATCCTTGAGCCGCTTTATGCTCCCAAAGCGCCGACATGGTGGAAAATTTCGGCATTTGTTGCAACCGTTGCGCTACTTTTGGGTGTTTGGGCGATTTATGTAACCATTTCCACGGGTATCGGTACTTGGGGTTTGAATAATAATGTTGCGTGGGGATGGGCTATCATCAACTTTGTATGGTGGATCGGGATTGGTCATGCCGGAACCGCATTTTCAATATTTTTGCTTATCGTCCGTCAAAAATGGAGAACTTCCATCAACCGTGCGGCTGAGGCAATGACTATCTTTGCCGTTATGGCAGCAGGATTGTTCCCGTTGATTCACATGGGACGTATTTGGGACGGTTTTTTCATTTTCCCCTACTGGAATACAAGAGGTCCGTTGTGGGATAACTTTAACTCACCGCTGTTTTGGGATGTTACTGCTATTTCCACTTATCTTACGGCATCTTTCCTTTTCTGGTATGTGGGAATGATTCCCGATTTTGCTATCATAAGGGAACAAGCAGCCTCTAAAATCAGAAGAAAAATATACGGTATTTTGAGCTTCGGTTGGCTTGGTAATGCAAAGGGTTGGTTACGTTTTGAAACCGCCGCTTTGCTCATGGGCGGTATGGCTGCTCCTTTGGTAGTTTCCGTACACTCCATTGTGTCAATGGACTTCTCCGTTTCGGTAATTCCCGGGTGGCATACCACAATTTTCCCGCCTTATTTTGTTATCGGAGCTATTTTCTCAGGGTTTGGTATGGTGCTTACCTTGACAATAATTATGAGAAAACTTTACAAGTTTGATGACTTTATCACTGATGGACACTTGGATGCTGTTGCCCGGATCCTTACTTTTATCTCTTTGATTATGGGTACTTCTTATTTGACCGAGCTTTTTATGGCTTGGTACTCGGGTTCCGAATACGAACTGTTTACTTTTATGAAAAACAGGGTTACCGGAGATTATACTTTTGCTTATTGGACAATGATAACATGTAATGCTTTAATACCACAGTTGTTTTGGTTCAAGAAGATAAGAAAAAATATTACAGCGGTATTTATTATCTCCATATTTATAAACATAGGAATGTGGTTTGAACGTTATGTTATCGTTGTTACATCATTGTCAAAAGACTTTTTACCTTCGGGGTGGGCAATGTATAAACCGACTTTTATCGAGATTTCCATTTATATAGGAACACTCGGACTGTTTGTTCTAGGAGTGTTGTTGTTCTTCCGCTATGTTCCTATG
>WFZS01000064.1 GCA_015489465.1 Bacteroidales bacterium
ATTAAAACGGTTGTTTTTCCTTACTTTCACTTAAATTTTTTTTTTAACCTAAAATAAACAATTATGAAAACCCTTAAAAAAATGAGATTTTTACTCTTAGTAACTGTTGTTTTGTTTGCTTTGTCAAGTTGTAACAAAAAGGATTCCGGTCCGGGGAATTTCGGTTCCGGTACGGTTAAAGCAAAAATTGACGGCACTTCCGTTACATTTAAAAATGTTACCGCTACAAAAGGTATCGGTTTAATATCAATTTCAGCCATTGATAAAGATGATAACAGTTTGTCTTTTACCATGCCTGCAGATATCACCGAAGGAACTTATAATTTAAGTGATGAAAACAATGAAATTGTAATGATTTATGATACTAAAAATTCTGATAACGGTAGTTATTTTTCAGTTTCAGGTGAAATGAAGATTACAAAACACAATAAAAACAGTAATAAATTACAAGCAACTTTTAATTTTACCGGCGAAAATTTTAACTCAAGTGCAGTTAACATAACCGACGGTAATATAGACGTAAAATACGAAGAAGCAAATTAACTTTTTTATGTATTTAATTTACAAGGCTGTCTAAAAAGGGCAGCCTTTTTTGTTTTAAGTTTTTTAACTTTGTTTATAATTACCTAAAAACAAACCATTATGCTTAATTTAAAGAATTTTAAAATTTTGCTTTTTATTACAGTAACTCTATTTGTTTTAACAAGTTGCAACAAAGATGATAACCCGGGAACAGGAACGGTAAAAGCTAAAATCAACGGTTCTTCCGTAACATTCAAAAATATTACCGCTATAAAAGCAAGTGAATTGATAACCATATCCGCCGAAAACAATAAAAAAGACAAATCTCTGTCTTTCACAATTCCGGGGAAAATTTCAGAAGGAACTTATGATTTGAGTGACGACAATGATGCCATTTTAATTATTTACGAAAACGGCAACAGTGAAACCGGAGGTTATTTTGCAACTTCCGGAGAATTAAAAATAACCAACCACGACAAAAACAAAAATAAATTAGAAGGGAGTTTTCACTTTAAAGGTGAAAATTTTGCCGGTAACAGCGTAGAAGTAACCGATGGCAAATTAGACATAAAATACACGGAAGCGAAATAACTTTTTCGGTGTAATAAAAATCAAAGGCTGCCTTTTACTGACAGCCTTCTTTCTTTTTAAGTGACCCCGACGGGATTCGAACCCATATCATCAGAACCGGAATCTGACATTCTATCCGTTGAACTACGGGGCCGTAATATTAACGGGATGCAAAAATAACAAATAAAAGATTTTTTATTTTACAAATAAGACAAACTTATTAAAAATAAAAAAACCACTGAAATTTAGCATAACAGTGGTTAAAAAATATTTTTACGTGGAGCCGGAGGGATTAATTTCATTGATCACGGTATTGGGGGAGTGCAATAAAAAAAAAGACCGCTTTGCGGTCTCGTCTAATAGTTTTTAAAACACTTACAAGCAAGCCGGAGACTTTTTAAAAACTTTTATCCGGTACACTTAGTGTGTACTTTCTTATTGTGGAGCTGGAGGGATTCGAACCCTCGTCCACACAAGGAACAGACATGCTTTCTACATGCTTAGCTTGTTATTGATTTTCGTGTGGAAACCGGGAACAAGCACCCAATTTTCCACCTTAGCCTCTTAAATTCTCGTTTCGCTTTAGAGGCGTCAGCGAAACCAGCCTGAACTTACTTGCGATCCGTTTACCGGGCCGGAATCAGGCATCTCCACCCGCGGACCGTCTCGTCCCGCTACCTTGTAACGGGATAAAGCCAATCTACTATACTTCGATTAGGCTGCGAGAGCGTAATTTGATTCGCCAATTATTTTTTTGCGACACTGATTAACGAGCTTTATCGCATTGCTCGGCATGCTTACATGACCATTCATCTTGCTGTCAAAACCGGTCAGCCCCTTATGTCAATTATTTTAAAAGAACACGGTGCAAAGGTAATAAATCTTCGCACCCTCAACAATCAAATATCGTGCCTGTTTTGACTTATGAAAATTTATCCGGTGCCAATTCGGAAAAATATTTTTTACCTTTCAAATACCGGTCAATAACTATATTGCCATTATAAATTTTTGACACCTTGGTTTGTTTTATATTTTTTCTTTTCCGTCTTAATTTTCCCAGACCGGAATAAAAAGCAAAATGAGCTTTTATTACTGCTAAAGTATCCTTATAATGACCTTCCGTTAAAAATTTAATTCCGGCTAAACCGTCAAGAAAAAGTCTTGCGATAATAACTTTCCATATCCTGTCGGAAGGCAAATTTTTGTATAACAGATAAAAATTATTTCTGAAATTCAAAAATGTTTTTCGCGCCGAACTTTTAGGGAGTGTTCCTCCTCCTACATGATAAACCAACGATTCAGGAGTAAACATAACCTTGTAACCGTTGTTTTTAAGCCTCCAACAAAAATCTATTTCTTCCATGTGGGCAAAAAAATCATCATCAAGTCCGCCTATTTTATGATATACATCGGACCTGACAAACATACAAGCACCCGTTGCCCAAAATATCTCGGTAATATTATCATATTGCCCCTCGTCCTTTTCAAGGTTCATGAATATTCTCCCCCGGCAAAAAGGATATCCGTAGTTATCGATAAATCCTCCTGCCGCTCCTGCATATTCGAATTTATCTCTTTCAAAATAAGACAAAAGTTTGGGTTGGCAAGCTCCTATAGTTTCATCGGATTCCATAAGGTCAATAACGGGTTTTATCCAGTTATCAGTAACCTCAACATCGGAATTAAGTAAAACATAATAACCGGCTTTTATTTTTTTTAAAGCCATGTTATATCCGCCGGCAAAACCGTAATTTTTATCATGTATCAGCAAGTTAACTTCCGGAAACTCGTTTTTCAAAAGTTCCACGGAGTTGTCGGATGAGTTGTTGTCGGCAACCCAAATTTCAGCATCATTCTTGCTTTTTTCAATAACAACAGGGAGAAATTCTTTTAAAAATTTCTCCCCGTTATAATTTAATATGACTACGGCTACTTTTGTCAATTGTCAACTTTTTTTAATCGGTATGCGGCAAATTTAACCTAAATTGATTTATCGCGGATGATAATAATAATCCGAAGATTCGTTACCCCAAGCATCCGGTTGATTTACCTTATCCGCAACGTTTACCGGATATAAAACACGTTTATAAACAATATACTGCCATTGATAATTTGATAATTCACCCAAAGCATCCGAATGTATCAACACAAAGTCATTGGTAACAATATCACGTGAATAAAATACAAACTTTTTATTTCTCTGCCCTTTTAAGTTGTAATAATGCCATATTTCATAAGGATATGCCGCCGGTTCGTTATAATGCTGCGAAACAACATCAGGCTGGCCGTATTGCAAAAACACACGTCCTCTATCCGTCAGGAAACCCGGACGTGAAACGGATTTAAATTTCTTATTTGCATAGTCAACCAATTTTTTATAATCATCCCAAGCTTTCTCGGGGTTATTTTTATCACGTGTTATCCAAAAATTCAAAAAATATTTTTTCATGGTTTCAATATCACCGTCTTTTATTAGGGATTCGGCATATTTTTTCTCAAAATCAGTAGAAATGGGAAAAGTAAATCTGATATATTGTGCAAGGGTATCCATATTATTTATTTTTCCGGCAAAAGTATTATCGGTATTAAATGCCAAAAGTGACGGAAGATTGAAATTAACATTTGGATTAAACCGTTGAAAAAATGTACTCTTCGTAGCCAAAACATCATTTTTTTTGTTACGCACTTCCAATATCAGAAGGTAATTTCCGGTAGGCAATTTGGAAATGTCAAAAGTTTTCAAAACAGGTTGAACAACAGAAGGATTCATTCGTTTATACTGGAAATAATCATCAAGTTTTTTGTCAATTTCATAAGGTCTTATATAGGTAAACAAGGCATAACTTTCATTATTTAAAACCTTTTCGGTATTATATATTTCAGCATAAAAAGAGAGATTATTTACATCTTCAGGATAATAATTGAAAACATACGGAATAATTTTATACCCGCTTTTTGTCAATATCGATTCATTGTCCGATTTTTCGTAATTCGCCACAAACTCAACATCGGAAAATGCAATACTATCGGGGAGCTTTTTGATAGTAACCATAGTATTTACCTTGAAAGGATCTTTATCTGAATTGGCATCACTAATTTTCAAGTTCATTTTATATTCACCGGGAGAAAGTCCATACCTCTGTACATCCAAAAAGTTTAATGGCGGTGTCAACGTATCTTTTCTGGGAGGACTTTTCAATTCGTATTTGTTAAAATTTACTACGCTGTCGTTTTTTGAAAATATTATTTGTATATCGATTTTACCGTACCATTTACCGTCTTCTCCCTTTACATATTTGATACTGCTGCCTTTTACGGTTAAATATGTCTCCAAATAACTTTTCCCTTCGGGGGTATAAAATGAAGCGTATGACATGTATGCTTTAAGACCCGCAGCATAAATATTAAGGTTTAAAAGCATAAATATTAATAAAGCAAAAACTCTCATAACGTAAACTTATTTGTTTGACAAAGATAATGTTATAAACATACAAAAACCGGGCAATTTTCATGATATGAAAAAAATTTTTAAAATTTATTTTCGGAATAAAAAAAGTTCTATTTTTGCCGCGGAGAGTTGGCAGAGTGGTCGAATGCGGCGGTCTTGAAAACCGTTGACCCGCAAGGGTCCGGGGGTTCGAATCCCTCACTCTCCGCAAAAAGAAACCTACGACGACAGTCGTGGGTTTTTGTTTTTTAAGCGTGCCGAACAAGTTCGGTTAAGTATAAAAAAATAAAAACCCGAAAACCTCGTCAGAGGTTTAAGTTTCTATGCTTGCTCAGGACATCCAAACGGGATCAATGAAGTTAATCCCTCACTCTCCGCCAACTGACAAAGAATACAAAAGCAAACCGCTGTAAACACCACATTTACATTGATTTTTGTTTTTAGCAAAACCAATTAAATGCATTTAAAAGCAAAATTTTTACTGGTAAATAGGTGGACGAAAAAATAAAGACGAAAAATTAAACAGGATAAAAAAAACCGAGAAATTCCTCCTCGTAATTTTACTCTCGTAATATACGCTTTAAAAACAGTTCTTTTTTACGGCGTGATATTTCCACTTCCGAACCGTCGCTCATAACGGCTGTTCCACCATCACCCTTTATGTATTGTTCTACATGGTTGAGATTTATAAGGTGTGATTGATGTACCCTGACAAAAGAGTCGTTTTTAAGCATCTCCTCATATTCTTTAAGGGTCCGTGTTACGATAATTTTTTCGTTGGTTTGTAAATAAAAAATGGTGTAATTATTATCCGACTCGCATCTTACTATATACTGAACCTTCACAAACCGGTATCCGTTCAATGTTGGCAATGCTATTTTCGAGATGTTTTTACTGTTTTTAAGCAGGTTATTAATTCGTTCAAAAGCCTGATTTTTTTCCGGCGACAATTTTTTAACCTTTTCCACCGCTTCAATAAGCAATTGCGGATCAATGGGTTTTAAAATGTAATCTATGGCGCTGAATTTAATGGCTTTTATTGCATATTGTTCGTAAGCGGTAACAAAAATGACTTGAAATGTAATTTTAGCAAATTTTTCAAGCAATGTAAACCCTGTACCGTCCGGCATTTGAACATCCAGAAATACAAGGTCAGGGTTGGTTTTTTTAATCAACTTGACTCCCGAAGCAACATTATCCGCTTCCCCGGCAATTTCTATATCCGTGCCGTAATTTTTTACTATGTTGGATATTACATTCCGGCTTTCAGCTTCATCGTCTATTATTACCGCTTTTATCATAACTTGTAAAGATAAAAAATATCGGAGAACTATACATTTTGCGGTACAGTAATCACTACTTCAGTGCCAACAGGACGGTTGTTCCCGTCTTTCAGGTCGTTTATAACAAACGAAACGGCGGCTTTTGCTTTTTTACCCATTAGTGTTAATCTTTCCCGTGTAAGTTTAACACCCAGTGACTTGTGTTTATTTTCCGTATCCGTTTTCAAAAGTGAAGATTGTTCTCTTCCGACACCGTTATCTGTTACTTTAATTATAAGATTGTTGTTTTTTTTACGGAACGATACGGTTAATTTACCGTTTTTACCTTTGGGACTTAAACCGTGAACAATAGCATTTTCCACAAAAGGTTGAATGATTAATGGAGGAATAAAGGTGTTTTCCGTGTCAAGGTTGTCGTCAACAATAATCTCGTAATCAAAAACATCTTTAAATCTCAATTTTTCCATTTCAATGTAAAGTCTGAGGGTTTCGATTTCATTTTCCAGGGTGATAAAATTTTCACGGCTGTTTTCCAGTATTCTCCGTATCAAATGACCGAACTTGGATAAAAATCCCATAGCTTTAAAACTGTCGTTAGCCGAAATAAAACCCTGTATAGAGTTGAGGGAGTTAAAGATAAAGTGAGGGTTCATCTGACTACGTAAAAGTTTTTGTTCATTTTCGAGGTTTCTCTTTTCCAGCTCGGCTTGTCTATGTTTTTGTTTGGCTTTTATCTTACCTATAAGCAAAACGGTTATTATAATAACAAGGATAAAAGAGGCTAGAAAAACAAATTTTATACTTTTTTGCTTTTCCAGTTCGGCTTCTTTCAGTTGCTGGTTCTTTTTGAGAATTGTGATTTGCTTTTCCTTTTTTTCGGTTTCATAACGGGCTTGCATTTCAGCCAGTTTGGATGTTACTTCCGAATTTATCAGCGAATCGTTCAGTTGAATATACTTTTGTTGATAATAATATGCTTTCTTGTAATCGGAAATTTGCGCATAATATTCCGATAATAACCGGTAACTTATTGTAATCATGTCAAGTATTTTTGTTTCCTTGGCCATTTCCAGGGCTTTTTTAATTGCCGGATAGGCTTTATCGGGTTTATTGAGCATTAAAAACAGGTCGGCGCTGTTAGCATACATTATTGTCAAAGTACGACCGTTAAAATATGGTTTAAATATTTTTACGCTGTCGTAATAGGTAAGTGCTTTTTTGAAGTGTTTACGTTTTATGTAAAGCTCCCACTTATTAAATAAGGTTTCAGAAAGTCCGGTACTGTCGTGTAATTTTGAAAGAATGGATATTGATTTGTCATAATAATCATCGGCTTTGTTAAAATCGCTGTTTTCGGCATAAATCAACCCGATATTATTCAACATGTTTGCTACACCGGCCGAGTCGCCCAATTTACTTTTAATGTTCAGGCTTAACCGGTAATAATATAATGCTTTTTCTTTATTTCCGATTCGTTTATACAATGTGCCCACATTGTTGGTTATGAATGCGAGGGGACGAATGATTTCTAGCGAATCACCGTTATCATATTTTTTTTCAACTATTTGAAGCGCTTTTAAAAGATACTTCAATGCCTGCTCATATTGCCCCTTTTCCGTATAGGTAGTACCAAGTTCAAAATAAGCACGGGCAATTAACATACTGTCACCTATTTCATAAGCCTTGTTTAATGCAAGTTTGTTATATTTAATCGTTAAATTCAAAGTATCCATTTTTGAATAAGCCATGGCAAGATTACATAAAGCATTGTAGGTTTCTTCAGGTTGGTTGTACTTTTCCGAAAATTCTTTTGCTTTTTGTGCATATTCTATACTTTTCTCAGCATTAACCATCCATAAGCGGTGTGAAAACTTATTTAAAACAGATGCTTTTTTTGAGTCCTCAACGGTGGAAAGAATATTTTCCAAACTGTCAACGTTGATGACATCAGCTTTTATTGTTGTAAAAAAGCAGGGTACTAAAAAAATCAGAATACTAAATAAAGGTTTAAGGAAGTACATATGTTTGTTTACTCGATTATTGTAAAATTAATAAAAATTACAAAAAAACCGTTTTAATCGTTTTGCCATTTTCCGAATTCTAATTCATAATTACCGTTTTTGTATCGGAATTCACCGAATTCTAAGTACAACTTGATTTCCTTTTTATAATTACCGAATTTCGAAATGCATTTGAAATTAATCGCATATGAAACCAAATAATATTCTACCTTTTAAAAACGTTTTTGTCAGTTACTCTAACAAACTCGAATTACTATTTTATCTACCAAATTCCGGAATTAATAAAACAAATAAACTGTCACTTTTCTTTAGAACGCAAACTGACAGATTTAATCACTGTTTTAATATTAAAAACCGGATTTACTAAAAATACTCTGAACTAAAGGTAGAATTTGGTTTCAGACCACCCGCTGCCCCTTCCTTACGGTCGGGGCAGCAGTGTGGAAGGCAAGGTAAGATAAAAATTAAAGGTCAAAAGTGTAAAGTATAGGTTGAATATTTTAATGCGGTTAAAAAAACATATAAGATGAAAAAGTTAACTTTTTTTACACTGATTTTACTTCTTACTCACGCACTTAACGCGCAGGTAGCCATTAACAACGATGGTTCAAGTCCTGATCCTTCTGCAATGCTAGATATAAAATCCGGTACGAAGGGTTTGTTGGTTCCGCGACTTACAACTTCAAATCGTAATGCTTTATCGGCTCTTGCAAAGGGGGGACTGATTGTTTATGATTCGGATCAAAACAAATTTTTTCTGTTTAACGATTCCGTTTGGCAAGATGTGTCAACAGGCAATTTATGGACCAGAAACGGTTCCGTTACATATATTTCCAATATCAGTGACTTTGTCGGTATCGGCACTACATCGCCATTGAAAAATCTTCATATAGTAGGAGCTGATACACTTGCATCTCTATTAATAGCACCTAACGTCTCCTCCGTTTTGTCAAATGAAAGTTCTGAAATATTGTTGGCGGAAAACAAGATCTATTCTTCAGGTATGTCTATTCGCTACGAAGGTTCCGACGATAAATTGTATTTTTTCGGTAAAAACGGTTCCGCTACCTACGGTCCTTTGCTTACGGTAAAACGGAACGGAGGAGTGGGAATAAACACATCAAATCCTCAAAAAGAGTTGCATATAATGGGATCGGATACATTGGTTTCCCTTCTTTTAACGCCTGATAAATCAAACGGAGCTAATTCGGAAATCATATTTGCCGAAGATAAAAACAATTATTACGGCATGTCTATCAGGTATGACGGTAATGGTAACCGTATGTATTTTTATGGTAAAAACACCTCAACAATCTACGGACCTAATCTTACCATTAAACGTGATGGTAATGTTGGCATTGGTACCGGTAACCCTTCGGAATTGTTTCAGGTTGTTGCAACTGGTGATAAGGCCGCCGCTTATTTTCAGGGAGAAGGAACGGGCGGTAGTGATGCCGTGATACATGCGGTAAATACTTCCTCGGGAACAGGAAATGCAGGATATTTTAAATCAAACGGTACCGGAACAGCCTTGATCATAGAACACGCTGGCTCGGGTTCTTTATTGAAGGGATACGGTGAAAACGGTGGAAATGAAGAAATTAATATAGCAAATGACGGTTCCATTTCCATTTTTAACTCCAACCATAACAAAACCATTTATATTCAACCGTCGGAAAGCGGTTCAACGGATGCAGGTCAAATAACATTATACAGTGCTGATGGAGGGACGGCAACCATAGAAATCGACGGGAGTTACGGAGGTAAAGGCAGAATCACGACAAATGAGTTACAAATTACGGGAGGCAGCGACCTTTCTGAGTTTTTCCCTCTTTCCGATAACAACAATATCGAAAAAGGAATGGTGGTTTCCATTGATGAAAACCATCCGGGATATTTGAAAATATGCAATGAATCTTATGACAAAAAAGTTGCGGGTATAATTAGCGGAGCCAACAATATAGAACCCGGATTAATTATGAGCCAAAAAGGAAGTATTGCGGATGGTGAACACCTTATTGCGCTGTCGGGAAGGGTTTATTGCAAAGCTGAAGCTTTTTCAAACCCTATTGAAATCGGCGACATGCTTACGAGTTCTACTCTGCCCGGTTATGCCATGAAAGCAGTTGACGGAAAACGTTCAAAAGGAGCTATTATCGGAAAAGCCATGACACCATTGAAGTCAGGTAAAGGAGTTGTTTTGGTATTGGTAACTTTACAATAAATCTACCATGAAAACAATAGTCCATTATATACTTATGCTGATTATTTTTTCATTTTTGTTTGAAAATAATCCGCATAATAAAGAAACGGAACATAAAGAAAACAAGGCTGACGGTTTGAAAGGTTATCTTGAATACAGGAGGCTTTCCAGAGTCGATTCAACCGGGAGCATTCCCATAAATGCACTTTTAAATGCAAAAAAACATATTAAAAATATGCCATCGTACAAGTCGAAAGATGCAGGTTTATGGGAATGGGAATGGCTTGGTCCGGGTAACATAGGAGGCAGGATACGCTCTATTTTATGTGACCCCGATGATCCCAACACAATTTGGATCGGTTCCGTTGCAGGAGGGATTTGGAAAACCACCGACGGAGGAAACCATTGGAATAATATCAATGATTTTTTGCCTTCATTGGCAATTTCTTCCATGGTATATAATTCACAAAATAAAAATATCATGTATGCTGGCACGGGTGAGTCTTATACATCATTGGGTCTACCCGGGGCGGGAATATTTAAAAGCACTGACGGCGGAATTCATTGGTTGCAACTTCCTTCAACAGACAATGGTGATTTTAAATATGTAAACCGTTTATGTGCCCATCCCGACAGTGGAGATGTTATTTATGCAGTAACCAATGCCAATACTTTGTATAAAACTACCAATGGAGGTGCAAGCTGGGATTCAATCGGTGGGTTTGACAGCAGACCCTTGGATGTTAAGCTTGACCCATCAAATGTTAACGAAATTTATGTTGGGTGTAGCAATGCTCTTTATATTTCTTACGATTACGGAGCGACCTGGGAGTTGCAATCAACAGGAACAAGTGGAAAATTACCTTCTGATCCCGGACGTTGTGAAATAGGAATATGCCAATCTTCGCCTAATAAAATTTATGTAAGCATAGATAGAAATAAAGGAGAACTATGGAGATCAACTAACAACGGTTCTACCTGGTCGTTAATAAACACGGGCAAAGAATATCTTGGGGATCAGGGAGATTATAATAATGCTATTTGGGTTGCTCCCGACAATTCCGACAGGCTTATTGTAGGAGGTATTGATGTTTATCATAGTCGTAACGGTGGTTCATGGCTTAGAAAAATCAGTAATTGGAATAATTATCATAATGGCGGAATTGCAAACTCCGCTCATGCAGACCAGCATTGTATTGTCCCCGTATCTAATTATGATAGTGATGATAACCCCGTTATATTTGTAGGTAACGACGGCGGTATTCAAAAGAATACTAATGTTTGGGGGTTAAACGCACCTTATAGATGGGTAAATCTTGCTAACGGCACATTGGGAATTACTCAATTTTACGGCGGGTCAGCCACTTCTACGGGAAGTGTTATAATTGGAGGAGCCCAGGATAACGATAAACTCAGGTATCGTGCAACCGGAAGTTGGAGCGGACCTTCAAACTGGTATCAGGCTACAACCGGGGACGGAGGTTATTGTGCTATTAATTATAATAATCCGAGTATTATGTACGGTGAATACGTCTATTTATCGGTTCAAAAAAGTACTGATAATGGTGACAGTTATTCAGATGCTTATTCAGGTATAACCGATGTTGATTCCAATGCCACAGCACTTTTTATTGCCCCTTTGGTAATGGATCCGAATAATCCGGACATTCTGGTAGCCGGTGGATCTAAAATTTGGAGAACCGTGAATGGTGCTAGTTCATGGTTTGAGATACGGGATACAATAGGTTCGTATAATAATTCCGATGGAGATAAAATCTTTTATCGTTGCAGTGCCATAGATATTGCAAAAGACTACTCGTGGTTAATTTGGGTTGGTTATCAAAATGGTCATATTGCCAGAACATATAACGGCGGAGATACCTGGGAAAGAGTTGATAATAATTCTGCAGAATTGCCTAACAGATTTGTTACGGATATTGCTATAAATCCCAACAATCATGATGAAGTATGGGTAACATTTGGAGGTTATGACTACAACAGAGTATGGTTCACGGATGATGCGGGAGACACCTGGCAAAACAGAAGCGGTACAGCACCAAATAACCTGCCTGCAATTCAAGTAAACACTATTAGGGTGCATCCGTCAAACGGTAACTATATCTATGTCGGAACCGATATGGGTGTTTTTGCTTCACAAGATAAAGGCCTTACTTGGAGTGTTACTTCACATTATCCTGATAATGAAGGACCGGTTAACACCGAAGTGCATGAACTGTTTTGGCAGGGTAACGAGTTTTTAGTAGCCGCTACTTTCGGTAGAGGAATGTTTAGAACCGCAACACCTTTGCTAAACGTATATGTTGATCGTGATGCTTCTTCCGGAGGAAACGGAAGCCAATCAAACCCTTTTAATAATATTTATGATGCTGAAAATAATCGTGGACCGGGTTCTAATATGATAATCGAAACAGGGAATTATCAAGTTACATCCCCACTTCTATTGCACAAACAGGGAATGATTAAGGCACATAACGGAGAGGTAACTATTAAGAAGTAACCATTATTAATATAAAGTGACAAGAATCGTGAAACATGAAAATTTGAAAAAATAAAAACCGGAGGTAAAAATATCGGTTTTAACCTGTCAAAAGGAGGCTGTCTCAAAAGTAATAGAGACAGCCTCCTTGTTTTACTGTGTGGGCCCACCAGGACTTGAACCTGGGACCACCTGATTATGAGTCAGGTGCTCTAACCAACTGAGCTATGGGCCCTAAATCCCGTTTGACAGAACTTCCCTCAAAAAGGGAGTGCAAATTTACACATAAGTTGGAAATTATCAAGCCAAATATTAAAAAAAATCGGATTTTTTTTCTTTTATCCAATCTTTAAATAAAAAGTGATAATTTTACTATTCAAAAATCAGAATTTAATGAAAAGAGCAATATTTCCGGGTTCGTTCGACCCGATAACTTTAGGGCATGTTTCGGTAATAAAACGCGGATTACCTCTTTTTGACGAACTTATTATTGCAATAGGTGTCAACTCCAACAAAAAGGCAATGTTCAGCCTCGAAAAACGCAAAAAATGGATTGAAGAAATTTTTGCAGGTGAACAGAAAATAAAAGTTGAAACTTACGAAGGGTTAACAGTAGATTATTGTAAAAAAATCGGAGCAAAATTCATCTTAAGAGGTTTACGGACTTCTGCCGATTTTGAATTTGAACGCGGAATAGGTCAGGTAAACAGAATGCTTGCCGAAGAAATAGAAACAATATTTATTTTAACGGAAGCCAAATACACTCCGGTATCATCTTCTATTGTAAGGGATATCATAAAACACGGCGGAGATATCACGGGTTTGGTTCCCGACACAGTTAAACCGTAACTTTTAACTTCATATAAATGCACTGGTCGGCAAGACCGTTTGTAAGAATAGTTTTAATTTATATTACGGGGATTTATCTTTATTCCGGTACAGTATTTTTAAAAGAAATTCCCGGATACATCTTTCTTTTTACCTTTTTCCTTCTACTGATTGCAAGCATATTTATCACCAATCTAAAAACAGATATAAAATACAACCCTTTGAAAGGTTTGCTGTTTGCAAGTTTAATTCTTTCATTTGCTTTCATGGTATCGGCATTCCGTTTTCCATCATTTGATTTACCGGAAGAAATAAGAGGAACACTTTACGGAAATGTTACGGGTATTCCCGCTGAAACAGAAAACAACATCAAAGCCGTAGTAAATATTGAGAAAATCAATGATTCTATTTTAGACCAGCCATTTAAAGCACTGGTTTATTTTGATAAAGAAAACGGAAAGCGGGTTAATTACGGCGACATTGTTATTTTTAATACCCTTTTGAAAACACCGGAACCTCCCAAAAATCCCGGAGAATTTAACTACAAACGCTTTCTGAATCTCAAAGGAGTTGAAAAAATAGCTTTTGTTAAGAAAAACAGGTTTATTATACCGGGCAATAATCCGGCAAATCCGATAAAATATTTCGCAATAAAACTTCGAAACAAACTTTTGCTGTCACTGAAAGTCAACGGAATTACCGGTAAAGAATTTTCGGTTGCCGCCGCCATGATTTTAGGATATGACGATTTGATGGATGACGAAATAAGACAAAACTACCAAACTGCCGGAGCCATGCACATTTTATGTGTTTCGGGTTTACATGTGGGTATTGTTTATTTGGTTCTGAACTTCCTTTTGGGATTTTTGAATAAGAATAAAAAACAAAAGATAATAAAAACAATATTAATGCTTTCAGCGGTTTGGTTTTATGCTTTTTTAACCGGTCTTTCCCCTTCCGTTTTAAGAGCTTCGGTAATGGTAAGTTTTTTCATTATCGGTAATGAAATAAACCGTGACAAAGATTCGTATAACACCCTGGCAATGTCGGCATTCTTTTTACTGGTTCTGAATCCCGCATTCCTATTCAATACCGGATTTCAACTTTCATACGCAGCCGTATTGGGTATTATAACATTTTACAAACCTTTTTATAATATCTTTTGGATACGGAACAAATTTGTCGATAAAATATGGTCGGTTATTTCTGTATCACTAGCGGCTCAACTCGGTACATTCCCTTTGGCAATACATTATTTTAATATATTTCCGACATATTTTATAATTACCAACCTCATTGTATTCCCTTTCTCCTTTTTAATAATTTCAGGAGGATTGCTGTTCATCGTTGTTTCGTGGGTTCCGTATATCTCACACATTGTGGCAACATTAATATCGGGTATGATATACCTTATGAATTTTCTTGTTGAAAGTGTTTCGAAATTACCCGGATCTACCGTAAAAGACTTATATTTTCCGTGGTCAAAAGTATTTATTGTTTATGCATTAATTATTTCACTTTTTCTGTTAATATCCAAAAAACAAAAATATTCTGTTTTTGCCGTTTTATTCTCCGTATTGACTTTAATTTCATTACAAATCATACACAAAATCAATGTCTTAAAACAAAACAAGATTCTAATTTATAGTGCAGGCAAAAACAATATTGCCATAGATTTTATCGCTGGAAATAAACACGTATTGCTAACCGATGTTAAAAACCTGCATCAACTTGAATATCATACGGAAAAGAACCGTATTAAATCGGGGCTCAAAAAGAATTATCTCCCTTTTGACACATCGTTTTATGATAAAAATTACGGTATTGCGAAAATATCGGATTTTGTGGTTTTCAACGGAATAACATTAGTATTACCCGGTAAAAAATATTTTGCTACAGACGACCAACCAAACATAGATTATCTGTTAATTACGAACAAGTTCAAAATACAACCGGATTCCTTAAACATCCTTTTTAACGCAAAAAAAGTCGTATTAAATGATATTTCAAGTAGAAATTTTGTAATAAACTTCCTAAATAAAAAAAGCATCCCGTTTTACGATGTTTTCGAAAATGGATGCCTTGAAATCAATTTGAACGAATAAATTTACTGCTCTTTATTTCGCTGTCTTTTTCTTTCTATCTCACTCAAAATTATTTTTCTCATTCTCAACGAACGCGGTGTAACTTCGAGATATTCATCTTTTCTAATGATTTCCATGTACTCTTCCAACGAAAATTTTACAGGCGGTGCCAATAGAACTTTATCATCCGAACCCGAAGCACGCATATTGGTAAGCTTCTTTGTTTTACAAACATTAACGACAAGATCGCCTTGTTTTGTATGCTCTCCTATAACCTGACCCGCATAAACTTCTTCTCCCGGAGAGATAAAAAATTTACCTCTGTCCTGAAGTTTAAAAAGAGCAAATGGAATAGCCGTTCCCGTGTCCAAAGATATCAAAGCTCCGTTTCTCCGGCTTCCTATTTCACCTTTCCAGGGAGCAAACTCTTTAAATCTGTGAGCTATAATTGCCTCTCCCTCTGTGGAGGTAAGAATACTGTTACGCAAACCTATGATACCTCTCGAAGGTATTACAAACTCCAAATACATCCTGTCGCCTTTCGGTTCCATATTCAGCATCTCCCCTTTTCTGAAAGTAACTATATCGATTACTTTTCCTGCAAAATCTTCCGGAACCAAAACCGTCAAACTTTCAACGGGCTCGTGTTTGACACCGTTAATTTCTTTTATTATAACCTTTGGTTGCCCGAGCTGAAATTCGTAACCTTCACGACGCATGGTTTCAACAAGTACCGACAAATGAAGTATTCCCCTGCCGTAAACAAGATACGAATCGGCAGAGTCGGTCTCTTCAACACGAAGTGCAAGATTTTTTTCCGTTTCTTTAAAAAGCCTGTCTCGTAAATGACGTGAAGTAACATATTTCCCTTCTTTACCGAAAAAAGGCGAGTTATTAATGGTAAAAAGCATACTTATTGTGGGCTCATCGATTTTTATACGCGGCAGAGCTTCAGGATTTTCAAAATCGGCAATGGTATCACCGATTTCAAAATCTTCTATACCCATCACGGCAACAATATCACCGGCATATACAGGTGTTTTTCTTTTCTCTTTACCGAGCCCTTCAAAAGTGTAAAGCTCTTTTATTTTTTGTTTTTGAACCGAACCGTCTTTTTTCATCAACGACACATTCATTCCGGGTTCAAGAATTCCCCTTGTCAAACGCCCTACGGCTATCCTACCCACATAAGAGGAATAATCCAACGACGTGATTTGAAGCTGCGGTGTTCCTTCTACAAATTCGGCGGGAGGAATTGTTTCCAAAATAACATCGAGAAGATAAGAAACATCGGTTGAAGGTTTATTATAATCACCCGACATCCAACCCTGTTTTGCCGAGCCGTAAACCGTAGGAAAGTCAAGCTGGTCATCGGTTGCACCCAAATTAAACATCAACTCGAAAACCTCTTCCTGAACAACATCGGGATGACAATTTGGTTTATCAACTTTATTGATAACAACTATTGGTTTTAAGCCCAATTCAATGGCTTTTTGCAACACAAAACGCGTTTGAGGCATCGGACCTTCAAAGGCATCAACTACCAACAAAACACCGTCGGCCATATTCAAAACACGCTCCACTTCTCCCCCGAAATCGGAGTGTCCGGGAGTATCAATTATATTAATCTTGGTTCCTTTATAACTTATCGATACGTTTTTCGATAGTATTGTTATCCCTCTTTCCCGTTCCAAGTCGTTGTTGTCGAGTATCAGGTCTTCAACCTCCTGATTATCCCTGAACAGTTTAACCTGATGTAACATTCTGTCAACCAATGTGGTTTTACCGTGGTCAACGTGAGCAATAATAGCTATGTTTCTTATCTCTTTCATAAACAAATTTTTCACTTTTAAAAGCGCGCAAAGGTACTCATAAAAATGCCGTATCTTACATTTTTGGTTATTTTAACATTACCGGCTTAAAATCAGAAGGTTAAATATTACAGGGCGATATCCAAGTAATAAAATTCACAATTATCTTCTTTTACTATAAATTCTTATTTTTGATTTTGCAATTTTTCAATTTAACAAACCAAAAAATTATGAAAAAACTTTTCCTTTTTATTTTTCTTTTCAGCGCCATTTTTGCATATCCGCAAAAGTTTCAAGGGCTTGCCTTAACACCGCCAATGGGATGGAACAGCTGGAATAAATTCGGCTGCGATGTCAGTGAAAAACTTATTAAAGAAATTGCCGACGCCATGGTTGAAAGCGGTATGAAAGATGCCGGTTACCAATATGTGATTATCGATGACTGTTGGCAAATAGGACGCGATGATCAGGGTAACATTATCCCCGATCCCGTAAGATTCCCTTCCGGCATGAAAGCTCTTGCCGATTACGTTCATTCCAAAGGACTTAAATTCGGGATATATTCCGATGCCGGAAGTAAAACATGCCAGCGGAGACCAGGCAGCCGCGGTTACGAATTTCAAGATGCAAGAACTTATGCCTCGTGGGGTGTAGATTATGTCAAATTCGACTGGTGCTACACCTCAACACAAGATGCCAAAGCTTCATACACAACAATGCGAGATGCCATTTATGCGGCGGGACGCCCTATGGTTTTCAGTTTATGCGACTGGGGATTAAGCAAACCGTGGTTATGGGCAAAAGATGTGGGGCATCTGTGGAGAGCCACCGACGACATTATGGACTGTTGGGACTGCCAGGATAACCGTAACAATGCCGGGTTCACAATTCTTTTGGACAGGGTTGCCGATTTATACTCTTATTCGGGTCCCGACCATTGGAACGACCCCGATATGCTTGAAGTTGGTAACAAAGGATTAAACAATACCGAAAGCAGAGCCCATTTCAGCCTTTGGTGTATCCTTGCTGCCCCTCTAATTGCAGGCAACGACCTGCGCAGCATGAGCGACGAAACAAAAAATATTTTAACAAACAAAGAAGCCATAGCCGTTGATCAGGACCCTTTGGGTAAACAAGGAGTAAAAGTACGTGACGACGGTGATTACGAAGTATGGGTAAAACAGTTGGCTGACGGGTCGAGAGCCGTTGTTCTTTTTAACAGAAGTTTGAAAGAGAAAACGATGAAGGTAAAATGGGAAGAAATGGGATACCCTTCATATATTCAGGCAAATGTACGTGACCTTTGGCAACATAAAGATATGGGCAAATTCACAGGCAAATATTCGGACATTGTTCCCGCACACGGTGCCATTATGATAAAAGTGGTTCCCGAAAAATAGATTTTATAATAATCCTTAATTTTAAAAGGCGCTTCCGATAACCAAAGGAGCGCCTTTTTACTACCTTTGCAAACTCATTATGCAATAATTACCCGATATGGTTGAATTCGAAAAATTTATATTGAACAACGGTTTGACGGTTATAGTCCATAAAGACAAAACCACTCCCATTGTCGCAATGAACATAATATATAAAGTAGGTTCAAGGGATGAAAAACCCGACAAAACCGGCTTTGCTCATCTTTTTGAACACTTGATGTTCGGAGGTTCGGAAAATATTCCCAGATACGACGAACCTTTACAACTTGCCGGAGGTGAAAACAACGCATTTACCAACAACGATTACACCGATTATTACCTTACCATACCGAAAAACAACCTGGAAATTGCATTTTGGCTTGAATCGGACAGGATGTTAAATTTGGCATTCACCGAAAAAAGTCTGGAAGTTCAACGTCAGGTGGTCATTGAAGAATTCAAACAAAATTATTTGAATCAACCTTACGGAGATGTATATCTCTTGTTAAATCCTTTGGTTTATAAAGTTCATCCTTACCAATGGCCTACCATAGGCAAAGATATCAGCCATATTGAAAAAGCAACAATGGAAGACGTCAAAGCTTTTTACGGTAAATTTTACAATCCGGATAATGCTATCCTTACCGTTGCAGGGGATGTTGATATAAAGGAAATTGAAAAGCTTGCCAATAAATGGTTCGGGACAATCAACAAACAAAGCAATCTTAAAAACCGCAAATATCCCGAAGAGCCTGAACAAAAGGAACCCCGAACAAAATCGGTTCGCAGGGACGTTCCTCAAGATGCTATATATATGGCATGGCTTATGCCGGAAAGATTAAACAAAGATTATTACACTTGCGACCTTATCTCCGATATTCTTTCCAACGGTGATTCCTCCAGACTTTACCAAACGCTGATAAAAGATAAAAAACTTTTCTCCGAAATAAACGCTTTCATCACCGGAGATGTTGACAAAGGCAGATTCATAGTTACCGGAAAGCTAATGGAAGGTGTAAGCATGGATGATGCGGAAAACGCGATAGATATAGAATTAAGGAAAATAAGCACGGAAAATGTTAAGGACGAAGAATTGAAAAAGGTAATAAATAAAATAGAGGCATCTTGGATATTTTCCCGTTTATCGGTTTTGAACAAAGCCATGAACCTAGGTTATTATGAAATGTTAGGCAACGCCTCGATGTATAATAATGAACTCGACAATTACGGGTCGGTTAACAAAGAAAGGATACGGGAAACCGCCCGGCAACTGTTTGCCCCGCACCGCAAAAACGTTTTATATTATTACTCAAAAAAAAGTAAATAATGAATATCGACAGAAAAACAATGCCCCCTTTGGGTAACATACCCGATTTAGCTTTAAAAAATCCGGAAAATATCAGACTTAATAACGGGCTCGATTTATACATTATTGACGGGGGATATGAAAAAGTAACCCGTTTGGATATTGTTTTTGAAGCAGGTTCGGCATATCAAAAAAAGAAACTTACGGCTGCAAGTGTAACCAATTTACTTAAAGAAGGAACCAAAAACAAAACCTCTGTCGAAATAGTCGAAATTCTGGATTACCACGGTGCTTACCTTAACATCGGCAACAACAAAGATACAGCCACTTTAACACTTTTTTCACTTACAAAACACCTTGACAAATTATTGCCTTTGATTAATGAAATATTAACGGAATCCGTTTTTCCGCAAAGGGAACTTGAAATATTTTTAAATCGCAAAAAACAAAGATATCTGGTCGATATTCAAAAAGTAAAATATCTGGCATCTCTTGAATTTAACAAAACAATTTTCGGTGACGGAACCGCTTACGGACAAGTTTTAAATGAAAACGATTTCAACTCTTTAACGAGGGACGACGTTGTAAATTTTTTTAAAAAACGCTATCGTCCGGAAAATGCGTATGCAGTTCTGAGCGGTTTTGTGGATAAAAAAACCGAAGAGCTGATAAATAAATTTCTCGGAAACATAAAATGTAGCGGTAAAAGTCCGGAATCGGAAAATATAAAATTCTTTTCGGAACAAGAAACCGGTAAAAAATACATTGAGAAAGAAAACTCTCTGCAGTCTGCCATAAGAATAGGCAAACAAATGATAAACCGCACACACCCCGATTTTGCATATGTTTCGCTTTTAAACATGATTTTGGGAGGTTATTTCGGTTCGAGGCTAATGTCTAATTTACGGGAGGACAAGGGTTTGACTTATGGCATTCACTCTTTTGTTCAAACGCATAAAAAAGCTGCGTATTTTGCCATTGCCACCGAAGTAAATGCAGAAGCCACTAAAATGGCAGTGGAAGAAATAATAAAAGAGATAGAACGGTTAAGGACAGAACCTGTTAAGGAAGACGAACTTAAACTTGTTTTGAACTATTTATCCGGCAGTTTTCTGAGAAGCTTTGACGGACCGATGATTCTGGCCGAAAGATTTTTACTGGTTAAGGATTTCGGATTAACTTTTGAACATTACAAAGATATTTTGAGAAAAATGTCACTTTCAACACCCGAACAACTTTTGGAAACCGCGGATAAATATTTTGCCACGGACAAAATGGTAGAGCTTATTGTTGGAAAAGAGTAAGTTACATCTAATTAATTTCTCAATTTTAACGTAAAATCATTGTGCCACTATGTCAGGTTAATTTAGTGGTATATTAATTGATTTACAAAATGCGAAGTTGCAAAAAGCCGGTTAAAATCCCGCGACAGGGATAAAAAGTTATAAGGCTTATGCATTTCCCAATCATTTACGTGGTTGTTAAATTTAGAATGAAGGAGGATTAAAGGAATATGGAATATAAAGATTATTATAAAACATTAGGGGTTTCAAAGAATGCTACGCAAGACGAAATCAAAAAAGCTTACAGGAAATTGGCAATAAAATATCACCCCGATAAAAATAAGGGTGACAAAGCCAAAGAAGAGAAGTTTAAAGAGATTTCGGAAGCTTACGAAGTATTGGGAGACCCCGAAAAACGAAAAAAATACGATAAATTGGGTGCCAACTGGAAGCAATATGAAAACTTCCAAAGAGGAGGAGGACAAGCAAGCGATTTCGATTGGTCCGAATTTTTCGGAGGAGCAGGCGCCCAAGGAGGACAAGGAGGCGGAACTTACACCTTTGAAGGCGACCCGTCGGATTTCTCCGAATTTTTCCGTAACATTTTCGGCGGAGGATTCGGTGGCGGCGGATACAGCCGTGGAGGTTATAGCCGTGGCGGATACGGTTCGGGTTACCGTTCTGCACCAAGAAAAGGGCAAGACTACGTTTCGGAAATGACAATTACTTTTGACGAAGCATATCACGGAACAACAAGGATTATAAACCTTGACGGTAAAAAACTTAGGATAAAACTTAAACCCGGTACAAGAGACGGACAAAAGATTAAACTTGCAGGAAAAGGAGGTCCGGGTATTAACGGAGGTCCCGCAGGTGACCTTATTTTAACCATCAAGGTTCTGCCTGATCCGAGGTTTAAACGTGAAGGTAACGACTTGTATGCCGAACTTCCGATAGATGTACCTACAGCTGTTCTCGGTGGAAAAGTACCGGTTTATACACCGGACGGAAAAACGGTAAAACTGAACATTCCGGCAGGTACATCTTGCGGTAAAAAGTTACGTTTGAAAGGTAAAGGAATGCCCGTTTATGAAAATCCCGGACAGCACGGCGATTTGTACGTTACTACAAAAATTGTGGTTCCGCAAACTCTTACCAAAGAGCAAAGAGAACTTTACGAAAAGTTAAAACAAATAAGCTAAGAAAAGGAGAATAAAATATGTTAGTACGAATTATAGATAATGAGGATGTTTCACGTTTTAAGGGGCTTTTGGAATTTATTGATGCTGCAATAGATTCCAACATGCGTCATTACGCATCCGAAATTATTGAAATGGTTGAAATGGGTAAAGAGGAAGAACTGATGGAAGCCATGCTTAGAGCTCAGGAAGCTATCAGAGCCATGGGCATTCCGGTAGAAAACCATTTTAAAAAGATTTACCGCGAATCGCGTCATAACGTGATATGCGATTATAAAATTTCGCCCCTTGCTTTCGGACTCATTTGTATTAATGCCAACCCGTCAAACAAAAATGTGGCAAGAATTCAAATTGAAATGATAAATAAATTACTTAACAAATAAAAAAAGCCTCGTATGAGGCTTTTTTTATTTGTTCCCCGTTGAATACAGTTTTATTGTAATTTAAACCATTTTTCAATAATAGAATCCCTGTTATTTCCATCCTTATGAATCCATTCATTGGTATGTTTATCATAAGTGTAATCTTTTCTCCACTCGTTGATATTTTCAACTATTTGTTTTGTTGCGTCAATAACAAAATCCAATTCTTCATCGGTCATTGTAGGATGCAATGAAACCCTGACAAAACCCGGTTTTTCAGACAAATCACCATGACTTATTTTATCAACGATTCTGTGTGATTCCTCGGGAGTAACCCCCAAAAGAAAATGCCCGTAAGTACCGGCGCAAGCACATCCCCCTCTGGTTTGAATTCCAAACCTGTCATTTAACAATTTTACCATCAAATTATAATGAATATTATCCACATAAAAGGAAAAAATTCCCAGCCTGTCTTTTATATTCTCTGCCAGAATATGCAATCCGCGTATTTTACCGAACCCTTCAAACGCCTTATCCACAAGCTGTTTTTCCCTTTCCCTGATAAGTCCGGTATCCATCTGCTCCTTGACTTCTATTGCCATAGCCGCCCGCATTGCCTGCAAAAATCCGGGAGTTCCGCCGTCTTCCCTCAACTCAATATCTTCAAAATATTTATGCTCGCCCCACGGGTTTGTCCACTCTACCGTTCCGCCACCGGGGTGATCGGGAACGGTCCTGTTGTAAAGATGTTTGTTAAAAACCATCACACCCGAAGTACCGGGTCCACCCAAAAATTTGTGCGGTGAAAAAAATATTGCATCAAGATAAGCCTCCGGATCATCGGGATGCATGTTAATATCCACATAAGGACCTGCTCCCGCAAAATCAATGAAAGCATATCCACCGTGACGGTGCATAATTTTTGCCATTTCATGATAAGGAGGTTCAACACCGGTAACGTTGCTGGCTGCAGTGAAAGCCCCGAATTTAAATTTCCGGTTTTTGTATTTGGTTAACTGTTTTTCAAGTTCCGCAGGGTCAACTTTGTTTTCCGAATCGGGATTTAAAATTATAACATCACAAATAGTTTCTTCCCACGATGTTTGGTTTGAATGATGCTCCATATGGGTTACAAATACAACAGGCTTTTCCGTCTGAGGTAAACAATTGCCTTTTTCGTCAAGACGGGCACAACATTTTAGTCCTAAAATTCTTTGAAATTTATTCACAACGGCAGTCATACCACTTCCTGCCATTATCAAAACATCATCGGGACCTGCATTTACATGTTTTTTTATCTTTTTCTGTGCATAATGATAAGCTTTGGTCATCAACGTGCCGGTTTCGGAAGTCTCGGTATGTGTATTGGCTACAAAAGGTCCGATAACTTTTTGCATCCGCTCTTCAATAGGACGGTACAACCTGCCGCTTGCAACCCAGTCTGCATAAATCATCTTTTTCTTGCCGTATGGCGTTTCAAAGTAAACATCGTTACCTATTGTATTTTTTTTAAACTTTTCAAAATGCCGTTCAAGATTATTCATACTCTTAATTTTTTAAAAACCAAGCAATAAAATATCGGGAAATATATTTTTTGAAATAATAACCGAAATAAAAAAGAAACCGGAGAATGAATAATATGTAAAAAAGATAGACCGCCGCGCAAGCGGCAACAACCTTCAACACGACAATTTGTTACACAATCACTCTCCATCGTAAGATTTTAATGCACTTTTTTTGTTTTGCAAAACAACAAAAAAGTAATTTATAAAAGTCAAATCTAACAAAAAAACCCGATTCAAAATTAATTGAACCGGGTTTATTAAATCTTTTTTCCGAGAATTTTTTACATCCTTTTTTCTTTGATACGTGCTTTTTTACCGCGAAGTTTACGGAAGTAAAAAATACGTGCTCTTCTGACTACACCTACTTTATTAACTGTGATATCTTCAATAAACGGTGATGAAACAGGGAATATTCTTTCTACTCCGATATTTCCTGAAATTTTTCTGATAGTAAATGTTGCTGTAGGTCCGCTTCCTGCTCTTTGCAATACTACTCCTTGAAATTTCTGTAAACGTTCTTTGTTTCCTTCTTTTATCTTATAGGTAACGGTAATAGTGTCACCGGCTTTGAATGCCGGAAATTGTTTTACTTCTACACTATCTTCAACTAACTTTATTAATTCTTTCTTGCCCATTTTATTATAGTTTGGAGTGGTTTCTCAAAAAATGAGTGCAAATATACTACTATTTATTTATTCACCAAGCAAAGATTGGTAAAAAATGTTCCAATAAATTTTATAACGCAAATAATCCCTGTAAATTTAAGTCTTCAATGTCATTAATTTATCTAATTTTACACCAAAATTAATATTAATAACAAAAGAAATATGTCAACAATAAAAGAACTGAAAGATATATCATCTCAAGTGAGGAGAGATATAATAAGGATGGTTCATAATGCTGCGTCAGGTCATCCGGGAGGCTCTTTAAGTATTACGGATTATTTGGTTGCCCTCTATTTTGAAGTGATGGACCATAATCCCGAAAAATTTGATATGGACGGTATTGGTCAGGATTTATTTTTTCTTTCTAACGGTCATACCAGTCCGGCATTTTACAGCGTACTGGCTCGTAGCGGATATTTTCCTGTTAAGGAGTTAGCAACATTCAGGAAAATTCATTCAAGGTTACAAGGTCATCCTGCAACAATGGAAGGGTTACCGGGTGTAAGGGTTGCAAGCGGCTCCCTCGGTCAAGGTTTATCTGTTGCCATAGGTGCAGCTTTAGCTAAAAAACTGAATAATGATGATAAAACGGTTTATTGCTTGACCGGAGACGGTGAACTCGACGAAGGTCAGATTTGGGAAGCCGTTACTTATGCCGGAGGAAAAAACGTTGACAACATCATTGCTGCGGTGGATTATAACCACAAACAAATTGATGGTGATATTGAAGATGTTCTTCCTTTGTTGGATTTAAATGCAAAATTTACCGCATTCGGATGGCATGTTCTGGAAACCGACGGCCATGATATGGAAAAACTTCTGGAAACATTATCCATTGCTAAAAAAGAAACGGGAAAAGGCAAACCCGTCATGATACTTCTTCATACCGTTATGGGTAAAGGTGTTGACTTTATGGAAAACGATCATAAATGGCACGGCACTGCACCCAATGACGAACAAACGGAAAAAGCTTTGGCTCAGTTACTGGAAACATTAGGTGATTTTTAAAAACTAAAATTCAGATTATACCATGAAATACGATATATTAAATTATGCCGACACCCGTTCGGGCTTTGGAGCGGGCCTTTTGGAAGCGGGCAAAAGAAACGATAACATTGTAGCCTTATGCGCTGACTTAACAGGTTCTTTAAAGATGAATGCTTTTGCCTCGGAATTTCCCGAAAGATTTTTTCAAACCGGAATTTCGGAAGCCAATATGATAGGTATGGCTGCCGGGTTAACCATAGGTGGTAAAATACCGTTTACGGGAACTTTTGCCAATTTTTCAACGGCAAGGGTTTACGACCAAGTTCGTCAGGTTGTGGCATATTCACAAAAAAACGTTAAAATTTGTGCATCACACGCCGGGATATCTCTGGGTGAAGACGGTGCTACACATCAAACCTTAGAAGATATTGCCTTGATGAAGGCACTTCCGGGAATGACGGTAATCAACACTTGTGATTTTAATCAAACAAAACAGGCAACAATAGCAATTGCCGACTACGAAGGTCCTGTTTATTTGCGTTTCGGAAGACCCAAAGTTCCTAACTTTATTCCCGAAGACATGCCTTTTGAAATAGGTAAAGCAATTGTTCTCGAAGAAGGAACGGATGTCACCGTTATTGCAACGGGTCACCTTGTTTGGGAAGCCTTACTTGCATTTGACGAGCTTGCCAAAGAAGGAATAAGTGCCGAAATTATAAATATCCACACCATAAAACCTCTTGACGAAGAAGCAATCTTTAAATCTCTGGAAAAAACCAAGTGTGTTGTTACTGCCGAAGAGCATAATATTTTGGGCGGTTTGGGAGAATCCGTTGCCGGTGTACTTGCCAGGAATAAACCTTATCCGATGGAAATGGTTGCGGTAAAAGACACCTTCGGTCAAAGCGGAAAGCCTGATGAATTAATGGAATATTACGGTTTAAAAAGTAAAAATATCGTTGAATCGGTAAAAAAGGTTTTAAAACGTAAATAGTTCGAAAAAGCAAATAAAAAGCAAAAAGCCGTCCGTGATTAATTCCCGGCCGGCTTTTTTATGTCTTTAATGTTTAAAAGTAAGTGTTAAGACGGCTTGATAATTTTTCGATGTTATCAAAGACGGATTTGCCGACCCGTAATCGGAAGTATATAAATAGTAGTCTTCTTTTCTTTTACCGTAAACAAATGCCAAATCGATAGCAAAATTACCGGTGGAATATCCTAGTCCCCCACTGATTTTTTGCATGGCTCCGTCGTTAATGTTATTTTTATAAGGACTTGCATATAACTGATAACCTGCTCTTATACTAAACGGTCCGGGACGATATTCCACACCAGCTCTTATATTATGAGTTGTTGTAAAAAAGTCTTTTATATCCTTGTTTACTCCCATTGAATAATCAACACCTCTTGCTCTAAACTCGGCATTACCGAAATCTACAAATTCATATTCAACGGTTACAAAACCTTGCTTTTTAATAATAAAAGCCGCATCACCTATTATTCTGTAAGGTGTATTCAAATGATAATCAAACACTCCGTTCGGCGAACTTGCCGAATAAGAGCCGAATTGTTCAAGATCGGAAGTATAAACACTATACCAATAATCGTGTAAACTATACCATGTAGGTGAGTGAAACGCAAAGCCCAACCTCATCCAGTCGGTGGCACGGTATATAAGTCCTAATTTTATATTTACCCCGACTCCTGTTGTAGTGAGGTCTTCATAAACAGACCAACTGTTAAAATAAGGAATAGTATCGGCAGCATCATATTCCCGGTATGTGGACTCTTTATAATATCTGAGCATCGGCATTCCAAGAGTCACACCTAAATACAGTTTATCCGAAAAATTTCCTCCGGCAGTAATAACCCATTCGTTAACAGAACCCCAAGTTCTCATTCTCTCGGATTGATGTACTCCTCCCCAAGGAACCGGTGAAAAATACCAATCCTGATACCCCGGAACAGTATCTATAAGATATGTATCCCAAGCAGGTTTCAAATCATACGAATACATTCCGTAAGAATCGTTTTCTATGTCAGAATAATTGACACCGTCAGCATTGGCAAGGTACGCATCCAATCTGGAATTATCCTTACCGGTTCCCTGTATCGTTCTTTCCACATTAAAATTATTCAACCTGTTTAAACCGAGTCCCAGTTGAAAAAAATGAAATTTATTTTTTTCATTTCCCATGTAAGTCGATGAAATCAAACCGAAGCTGCTTAAATCAAAAACGGTTCTTGAATCATCCGCGCTACCGTCATTATAAATCGTTGAAGTATTGCGGGTATAAACTTCCGGAGTTATTGAGTAACAACTCGACCTGTAAAGACCTATTCCAGCAGGATTTGTACTCAACGTCAAAACATCTGCACCGAGAGCCCCGAATGCACTTCCCACAGCCATACTTCTTGCCGTTCCTTGATAATATTGCTCCGAAAATCTCAATGCATCTTCTGCGTACTGCGCATAATTATTCAATGACAACAGTATCAATGCTACTGTTAATAATCTTCTTAATTTCACTTTAGTAAATTTTTAGTAGTTAAATATTATCTGCGACCGCCTGTTCTTCCCGACGATCTGGAAATTGATGAACCGCTGCTGCTCCTCGAACTTGAACCGCCACTTCTAAAACCGCTTCCTCCGCTGTAACTGCCTGAACTTCTGAAAGAACTGCTTTTCGAAGGAGTATATGTTGATCTTGAACGCGAATAAGAACTACCCGAAGAAAATCCGGAACTCCTTGTCCTTGAAATAGAAGGTCTGGTTTTTGTAGTTACAGGTCTTCTGCTATATCTAACCGAATTAGATGACCTTGGTGTGCTTTTCGATTTACTATAGCTTCTGGTTGAGGACGGTTTTACTTTATGAACACCCGAAGAAGGTTTCGAATAAGGTCTTACATATTCTCGACTTGACCTCGGCTGCTGGGAGGGTAAAGTTCTGTAGGCCTTAGGCTTTGAATATCTGGGAGCCATTCTTGCATTTCCGGCAACACCTTTTCCGTAACTTCTGCTTCTATTTGCACGAATGGTATTATTACTCGGCTTATTTAATGAAGGTTTTGACCTTAAAACGGTATTCTTATTAACTTTATGTTGTCCGTCAGCTTTTCTATACCTTGACGGCTGAGATTTTTTAGCGTTGGTAACACCATTTTGTTTTTTCTGTACTACCGCTTTATTTTGAGGTATCCTTTTAGAATTAACGGCTACACGTCTTCCACCCGAAGGTCTTCCGGTTACAGTATTACCGGAAATACTTTTTCCTGAATTTGCAGCCCTGTATCGCCCGGTACTACCTGCACCGTTACTACCGTAACCACCCGGTGAAACCGAAGCCATTTCATTCCTGCTTCCCGAATAAGGTATGCTACCTCCACCGGTTCTACCCCTGCTTCCTCTACTTCCTCTGGGTCCGTAATGTGCAGGATAATATCCGTAATCGGGATAATAAGGATAGCCGTAATAAGGATAACCGCAACCACAACCCGGATTGTAAGGATAACCGTAGAAACCGTCCCAATAACCGTGATTATAGCCTGCCCAATAGCTTCCACCGTATCCGTAATAGGGGTATCCGAAATACGGATAGCCGTAATACGGGTAACCGTAATACGGGAATCCCCAACCAAATCCGTAATAAGGGTAACCCCAAGCGAAACTCATTCCGTAACCGTAATAAGGCATTCCGAAACCGAAACCCATACCGAAATTTATATTAACGTCAGGCGACGAAGTATAAACCACTCCTCCGCCGTCATCAAAATAATCGTCACTGTAATTATCATCACTGAACTTTCTTAAACGGGCAGCATAATCAATGTTGTAATAAGCATCTTCGTCCAGATAAACCGTGTCTTGTCCTTCATCCGTTAAATTCGCATAAGGATCAACTTCTCCACCATTGGTAACCGTTCCTTCGTAAACGGTACCCTTTTCAGGTTTCGTATTTTTTACGGTTACGTGAACATGATTATTTTGAACCTCTCCCGGAACATAATATACATCGTCGTTAGCCAAATTATTTGTTGAGGCACATGAACTGAAAAGAACAGAGGTTATTAAAATTACTGCCAGGTTGTAAAGGTTATATTTCATAATTTGCGGTATATATATTATTATTCAATAAAAAATTGTGCATTTAATAACATTAAATAACTTTGCACCATTCAAAAATTTGCAAATACTATACCAAAAATAAAAAATGGCCAAACAACTTACAAAAAGAGAAGAAAATTATTCACAGTGGTATAACGACATTGTGATTAAAGCCGAGTTGGCGGAAAACTCTGCAGTCAGAGGTTCAATGGTTATAAAACCGTACGGATACGCTATTTGGGAAAAGATGCAGTCGGTACTTGACAAAATGTTTAAAGACACGGGACATCAAAATGCATATTTCCCTCTTTTTATACCGAAATCTTTTTTCAGCAAAGAAGCCGACCATGTCGAGGGATTTGCCAAAGAGTGTGCCGTAGTAACCCACTACAGACTTAAAAATGATGAAAAAACGGGTAAGGTTGTTGTTGACCCCGATGCAAAACTTGAAGAAGAATTAATAGTAAGACCAACATCGGAAACCATAATTTGGGATACATACAGCAGATGGATTCAATCGTACAGGGATTTACCTCTATTAATAAACCAATGGGCAAATGTTGTCAGATGGGAAATGCGAACACGCCTTTTCCTAAGAACTGCTGAATTTCTTTGGCAAGAAGGGCATACTGCACATGCAACAAAAGAAGAGGCTGTTGAAGAAGCCGAAAGAATGATAAACGTTTATGCCGATTTTGTTGAAAACTGGCTTGCCGTTCCGGTTCTTAAAGGTGTTAAATCGCCGAACGAAAGATTTGCCGGAGCTGTTGAAACATACTGCATTGAAGCAATGATGCAAGACGGCAAAGCACTTCAAGCGGGTACATCACACTTTTTAGGACAAAACTTCGCCAAAGCTTTCGACGTAAAATTCCTTAATAAGGAAAACAAACTTGAATACGTTTGGGCAACGTCATGGGGTGTTTCAACACGTCTTATCGGTGCTTTAATAATGTCGCACAGTGATGATAACGGCTTGGTACTTCCTCCCAAACTTGCTCCTATACAGGTTGTAATTGTTCCCATATACAGAAAAGAAGAACAACTGAAAGCAATAACAGAGAAAGTTGGCGAAATAATAAAAGACCTCAAAGCCAAAGGTATTACCGTTAAATACGATGATCGTGACACTTTCAAGCCGGGTTATAAATTTACCGAATGGGAGATGAAAGGTGTTCCGGTACGTTTGGCAATGGGTCCGCGGGATCTTGAAAACGGTACTATCGAAGTTGCCCGAAGAGACACTTTGGAAAAAGAAATTTTATCCGTAACGGATATTGCAAACAAAGTGGAGAGCCTTCTAAACCAAATTCAAGATAATATTTATCAAAAAGCTATTGCTTTCCGTGAAGCCAACACATCCAAAGCGGACACTTGGGAAGAGTTTAAGGAAAAGATTGAAAAAGGAGGTTTTGTTTGGGCACACTGGGACGGCACTCCGGAAACGGAACAGAAAATAAAAGAGGAAACAAAAGCAACTATAAGACTTATACCCATTAACGGTGAAAAAGAAGAAGGTAAATGTATATACACGGGAAAACCTTCGGAACAAAGAGTCGTTTTTGCAAGATCTTATTAAAAAAACAAAGTCTTCACCTATTTAAAAGCTGCTCTTGACGGGCGGCTTTTTTTATTCGGTATCGGGATATTTAAACATTAAATCGGACCTTTCCTTATTATACAACATAGTAAAAAGCCAAATGGTAATAAACAAACTTCCCCAAACGTAAATCTGATTCGGCGAACTTCCCAAATCATCGGCGGAAACTTTTATTATCCCTTTGTAATGCAGGAAAAACACTACTACGGTTGATGCATTATTAACAAAATGCAACCATATTGAACTCCATAACGATCCTGTCATCACCATGGAATATCCCAACATCAACCCCAGTAAAAACCTTGGCAAAAAGCCCAAAAACTGAAAATGAAAAGCGCTGAAAAGAAAAGCCGTTATTATTATTCCCCAATGAACATTTTTTGTTATTGTGATAAGTTGACGTTGTAACACACCTCTGAACAACAACTCTTCTCCTATAGCGGGTATCAGTGCCATTACCACAAGATTAACAATCAATCCCCAAAAACTTTTGGTTTTTAAAAAAGCTTCCGTAAGCTCCTTTGCCTGCATCTCTTTGTTTCTCATCCACTCTTCCACTCCCCGAAAAGCTACCGGCAGATGAATATTTTGATTTATTTCCGACAGATAATTTAAAAAAGGCAAAACGGTATAAACGGAAAGAAAAATAATCGTCAAAGCTACTGCCGAGGGCTTTTTGTTAAACTTGAAATATTTGTTAAAACCTCCGGCAACAAGGTATGAATAAAGTATTGCCGGTAAGATAAAAATTCCCAATTGATTAAGAAACTGATAAAAAATAGCGAAATCACGAACTTTCCCGGTAGGATGAGATAACGACATTGCCAATTGCGAAATACTCATTCCCAAATACAACTTTCCTAAAAAAAGTCCCAAAAAAGAAAATAATATTGCCGATATTAAAATAAGACCTACAAAAAGTAAAAGTCTGCCCCACGGCGATAAATAAATAAAAACAGGATTTTTCATAAACCTTGATTTGTTGCAAAAGTAGTATTTTTGCCACTCATAAACTTTATTGCATTTGGTAAAAATAGGTCATATAGAAATAGAAGGCGTTCCGCTGCTTTTGGCACCGATGGAAGACGTTACCGACCCTCCGTTCAGGTATGTTTGTAAAATGTTCGGAGCCGACATCATGTACACCGAATTCATTTCATCGGAAGGACTTATTCGCGATGCGGCAAAGAGCGTGAAAAAACTTGATTTTGAAGAATTTGAACGGCCCGTAGGAATTCAAATTTTCGGTCATAATATCGACTCTATGGTTAAAGCGGCTCAATATGCCGAAGAAGCGGGTCCCGATATTATAGACATAAATTTCGGATGCTCGGTAAAAAAGGTTGTATCGAAAGGAGCAGGTGCAGGTATTTTAAACGACATTCCGAAAATGGTTAAAATGACCGAAGCGATAGTTAAATCGGTAAAAACCCCGGTAACGGTGAAAACACGCCTGGGATATGACGACCGTCACAAACAGATAGTGGAAATTGCCGAGCGACTTCAAGACACAGGTATCAAAGCATTGTCAATACACGGGAGAACACGTACTACAAAATATTCGGAGCCGGCGGACTGGACGTTGATTGGCGAAGTAAAAAACAATCCCAGGATGCACATACCTATTTTCGGAAACGGAGATATAACCGATGCCGTAACAGCAAAAAAATTATTGGAGAAATACGGCGTTGACGGTCTTATGATAGGTAGAGCCACATACGGAAACCCATGGATTTTTAAAGAAATAAAACACTACCTTGAAACCGGAGAATTGCTTGAAAAACCTGATGTCACCGAACGAATAAGAGTAATAAAAATACAGTTGGAAAAGTCCGTTGACCGGAAAGGTGAAAAGCGCGGGATTATAGAGATGAGAAAGCACTGGGGAAACTACTTTAAAGGTTTCCCTAACTTCAAACAGTTTAAATTAGAACTTATGTCGGTTGAAACAAAAGATGCTGTATTGGATATTTTGGAGAAGATAGAAGAGTTTTATAAAGAAAAATAAACTTTTATCATATACGCCTCAAATCGAGTAAATCCGGGTTGAAATTTCTAAAAATTGTGAATTGTAAAAGGTCGTCAACCGATATTAAGTTTTCAATAATGACCAAATCCACAATATGGACAACAACTGTTTTTATGTTTTAAATATAAGGTATAGTATTTTTCATGTTCATTTCTTGTTTCGCCAAGAAACGAACCAAAGAAATCGACCCAAAACAATGCTTCCAACCGCTCTGATAAAAGGCAACATCCACGGTAAAAGAGTCGCATTCAAACGCCTCCCCTCCTATCTTCCCTAAGCGTTTGAAGCCGAAACGACAAGCGCTTTCACACGTATCTGTAAGCCTTTTATCATTCACTCTAACACCGGCTCACAGTTTTGGGAACCCGCCCGCATTCAATCAAAATATTTTAATTTTAACTTCACAATTCTATTAATGTAAATTGCGCATCACATCCGCCTCAAATCGAGTAAATCCGGGTTGAAATTTTTAAATATTGTCAATTGTGCAAGGTCAACAACCGGGACGTGAGAGCTTTCAATAACGGCGGAATCTGCGGTTGCTATGACTCCTTTTTCCGTTTTTTTAAGTTCGAAATCGGCGGAATGCACCGTTAAGGCTTGTCCTTTAATACCGTACTCTTCTAAAACTTCATTAATCATTTTTGCCGTCTCTCCGCTGTAACTAACGGGAGAATCAAGCCAAAAAACAGTTTCAACGGATTTTTCTTTGATAGTGTCAAGTACCAACCTCAAAGCTTTTTCCCTTACTTCAAGTGTTAAAGGTTTGCCGTGAAGTTCGGAGGCATCCCTCAGAAATCCGTCCATGGCAATGTAAACGGGTCTGCCTAGAAAATAGCTCGCAACGGTGCGCAAAACATTAAAACCGTCAACAGATAATAAACCACCGTTAGGCACTTTATCTACTCTTTTGATTTCTCGCATTTGCCTGTAACTATCGGGCATTACTCCCCTGAAAAGGGCACTCCTCTCCTCACCTCTCAACCTGTATCTGTCACCCACAAGTTTTAAAGATGCTTTTTGCGGATAGCCTTTATTCAATAAAAAAAGATAGTCATTTATTGCAATTTTGAACTCTTCGCGCAAACGCATTGTAAGATTGTTTAATTTTGCTTTAAAACAAAAGTAATGAATATATTAATCATAAACGGCCCGAACCTTAACCTGTTAGGTAAAAGAGAGACAAGCATTTACGGCAAACTGTCTTTTGAAGAGTTTTTTGAAAAACTTAAACAAAAGTACCCCGGTCATAATTTCAGTTATTTCCAGTCAAACGTGGAAGGCGAACTCATCAACCGCCTTCATCTTGCACGAGAAAAAGAGGATGCCGTAATAATAAACGCAGGGGCTTATACACACACGTCAATTGCTATTGCCGATGCTATCAAAGCAATAGAAAAACCGGTTATCGAAGTTCATATCAGCAATATACTTACACGAGAAGATTACAGGCATAAATCATTGATTGGTCCTGTTTGTATAGGAAGTATTATGGGATTCGGTTTGGAATCGTACAGATTGGCAGTGGAATATTTTACGAATAAAACAGTTTAAAATGAACAGAATAGTATTGATTACGGGAGCTACAAGCGGAATAGGTATGGCTTGTGCTTATAAATTCGCCAAAGAAGGTGATAACCTGATAATAACCGGAAGAAGAAGTGACAGGCTTTTTAATGTTAAAAGCGATATTGAAAAAACCTACGGCGTTAAGGTGCTGACTTTAAATTTCGATGTTCGTGACAAGGAGCAAGTTTTTAAAAATCTGGAAAATTTACCGGAAGAATGGTCGAATATTGACGTATTAATCAATAATGCGGGTCTGGCAGTCGGACTTAACACAATTCAAGAAGGAGTCATTGATGACTGGGAACGTATGATTGACACCAATATCAAAGGTTTGCTTTATGTAACGCGTGTTATTTTACCGAAAATGATAGAAAGGAAGAAAGGGCATGTAATAAATATCGGTTCCATTGCGGGAAAAGAGGTTTATCCCAACGGAAATGTTTATTGTGCCACCAAGCATGCCGTTGATGCCTTGACAAAAGCCATTCGTATTGATGCTGTTCATGCGGGTATAAAAGTAACCCAAATAGCACCCGGAGCTGTGGAAACGGAATTTTCCATAGTAAGATTTAAAGGTGATAAGCAAAAAGCCGACAGCGTTTATAAAGGGTTTGAGCCTTTGCATCCCGAGGATATCGCCGAAACAACATATTACGTAACCACACTTCCGGCGCATGTTAACATTAATGACCTTTTAATTATGCCAACGGCACAAGCCAATGCGGTAATATTTCACAAAGAACTTTAATGTTAATACAGTTTTTTCCTCTTTAACAGATACGAAACCAAAACATTGTCAAAACCTTTGTTAATATCGGCTTCAACATAATCTATCCGGTACATTGAACAACGTTCTTTAAGTTCTTTTTTCAGGGCAGCAAATTGTTCGATGTACCGCTCTTTTATTTCTACCGGATTTAATTTTATCTCTTCTCCGGTTTCCATATCGGTAAATCTGTATGGTCTGTTGTCAAGATCAAGTTCTTCCTCCAAATTTTTGTCGGTCACATGAAAAAGTACAACTTCGTGTTCGTAATGTCTTAAATGCTGCAACGAACCGAAAACTTCATCAAGATTATTAAAATCATCCAACATATCGCTGAAAATTATCACCAATGATCGTTTATGAATAAGTTCCGCTATTGAATGTAACGACCGTGAAATATCCGTTTCAACAGATGATGGAGGCTTTCCGGAAATCAACAATTTCTCAAGTTCGTTGTATAAATATTTTGTATGAACCGTACTTGAACGTTCGACTGTATGAAAATCAATATCTTCCGAAAACAGAGAGAGTCCGACCGCATCACGTTGTTTGTTCATCAAATGTATTAAAGCGGCAGCCGAATATACCGAGAACAAAATCTTATTGGGACTTTCAAAGCCCAAATTTTTTCTTACCGGAAAATACATTGACGAAGAGTTATCTATAATAATCCTGCATCTTAAATTGGTTTCCTCTTCAAATTTTTTGACAAACAGTTTATCGGTACGTGCAAATAATTTCCAATCGATAAAACGTGTTGCCTCTCCGGGATTATACAATCTGTGTTCGGCAAACTCCACCGAAAAACCGTGAAAAGGGCTTTTATGAAGTCCGGTGATAAACCCTTCCACCACTTGTTTTGCAAGAAAATCAAGTGAGTTAAACTGCTGAACACGTTCTATGTCAATGGATTTACTCATTATCACAACAAATAAAAAAGGCTGTTAAAGATAACAGCCTTTTCAATACCTTTTAATAAATTTAAAAATTAAAGAAGTTTTTCCAATTTCTCAACCAAAACTTGTTTCGGAACGGCTCCTACTTGTTTGTCAACAACTTCTCCGTTTTTAAAGAAAAGAATGGTAGGAATATTTCTAATACCGTATTTACGGGCAACTTCAGGATTATGGTCAACATCGAGTTTACCCACCAAAACTTTATCACCGTATTCTTCACCTATTTCCTGAACTATAGGTCCTACCATACGGCAAGGTCCGCACCAAACAGCCCAAAAATCAACGATAACAGGTTTGTCCGAACTTAAAACCAATGCATTAAAGTTAGCATCTGTGAATTCTAAAGCCATAATATTTATTTTTTCAGTGTTTCTATTAATACAGCCGCAAATATAATTAAACTATATTGTAATTATTACCTTCTATGAAAAATAATTATTCTAAAATGGATGACAGCACCACCGTTATCAATCAACTAACGGTTAATGAAATACATAATATTTAATACTTAAAATTTTATCAAACATCAATATTGAAAACGGCTTTTATAAAGGTACCTATTCCAAAAGAAATAAGTGATACGGTTAAAGATATGGCAACCATATTAAAAAACCGTTTACCGAATTTCACGTTTTTGGCAACCGAAATATAATGTGTGTATAATGCTATTATCCCTACTGTTATAATCAACATTCCCGCTAACGCAATGTAAGGGTCACTTTGGATAAGATACGGAAAAACCAAAAACGCTACCGTAACGATATAAGCAACACCTGTAAATATTGCCGATTTAACAGGGTCTAGGTCATCGCGTTCATCTTCTTGAGATGCCAGATATCCCGATGCCGCCATGGACAGTGATGCTGCAACGCCCATTACAAGTCCGGTAATTCCGATAACTTTATTGTTACCGAAAGCAAAAGTAAGTCCCGCCAATGTTCCCGTAAATTCAACCAAGGCGTCGTTTAGTCCCAAAACTACTGCACCGGCATAATTAAGCCTTTCATCATTAAGAACTTTCAAAAGTTGTTTTTCGTGAAGTTCTTCATCTTCCTTTATTTTTAAAACTTCAGGAATATCTTTGGCAACACGTTCATAAAACACGCCTGCATCCTCCTCCCCTTTTTCCATAAGCTGCAAAGAATATGACAAACCGAACATCTTTGCCATTAACACATATTTATTAACCTTTCTTTTGTCCGGTTTAAGTTCCTTTCCGGTTATTTGTTTCCAAAATTCATAGTGCTTTTTCTCGTCGGCAGCTATTTTTTGCAATATTTCGGCATTTTTTCTATCCTTGGTAATGTGAGCCAACTTTTTATAAATAACGTATTCGGTTATTTCATTCTGCTGCTGCTCGATATATTCCGGTTTTATTTCGTATTTTGTCATATATAAATTTTTGAATATTCAAAAATAGGAAATTAACGCTATGCAATACATATATTTGTATCGTGAATCTCAAAATAAAACATATTGAAGATACCGGTTCAACCAATGAAACGGTTATCGAGTTAATTAACAAACGGAAAGCCGAACCCCCTTTTGTATTATGTGCCGGACACCAACTTTCGGGCAAAGGCTATCATAATAATTATTGGGAAGATGAAAAAGGGAAAAATATTCTTTGTTCATTAGTTATCCGTCCGGAAACTATTTTACCGCAAGATCAATTTGTCATAACTCAAATTATCTCTCTTGCCGTAGCTTCGACAATTACAAGTTATTTTGATAACAGAGACGTAAAAATAAAATGGCCAAACGACATTTATGTTAACGACAAAAAAATTGCTGGAATACTTATCAAAAACTTTATCAAAGGAAACTCGATAGATTACTCGGTAATAGGTTTGGGGTTAAATGTAAATCAAAAGGATTTTTTAGAAAAAACCCCCAACCCGACCTCATTGCTCTTGGAAACCGGGGAATATTTTGACAAAGAAGAAATTCTGAGAAATATTTTATTGAAATTCAACTATTATTATTCAATAGCGGAAAACGACAGAACAATTCTGAAAAGGAAATATATTAAAAACCTCTACCGTTACGGCAAAGTTTCCACATTCACCGACGAAAACAACAATATCTTTAAAGGAAAAATAACGGATGTTACGCCTTACGGGCAATTAATTATTGAAACACCGGATAATAAACTTCTGACTTTCGACTTTAAAGAAGTGAAATTTATAATTTAACCACTCGGTTGAAAATAAAAAACCGTTAAAGAAATATCCCTTAACGGCTCTAAAAATTCTCAAATATATTTTTTATAATTTACCTTGTAATTTCGATGTTATTTCATTCATCAGATTTTCAAGGGGACGTTTTGCCATCATTGCAAGCATAGGGTTTAAATCGGCATAAATATTTCCTTCGGCAACGGTTTTACCGTCCTGCTCTTTTAAATTTATTTTTAAAGCAAAATTTAGCGGACCGCTACCGTCAGGTCCCATCTCAATCAAAGAGTAAGGCTGTTTGTTAAGATATTTCATCTTTATTTTACCTATACCGCTTATTTTAAAAGAACACGTTTCCTTATCGGATTCCCAATCTTGAACCTGTTCGGGCATCAATCCTTTAATATTGTTAAAATCGGCTAAAAATTCATAAACCTGTTGAGGATTTTTGTTTATTATAACTTGTTTTCCTTTAATATCCATATTATCTGTTTTTAAAATTATCACTCCACTTTTGAGGGTCTTTACGCCATTCCATAAGTGTTTTCACTTCATCTTGTTTAACATAATCACTTTTTAACGCCTGTTTTATCAGATGGTCGTAATCGGATAACGTAACAAGCTCGCAACTTTTATCTTTAAAATTATTTTCCGCAATATCAAGTCCGTACGAAAAAATAGCAGCCATTCCTTTAACCGTTAATCCCGCTTTACGCAATGCATCAACGGCAGCCAAACTGCTTTTTCCCGTAGATACCAAGTCTTCTATCACCACAACTTCCCATCCCTCTTTGAAAAACCCTTCTATTTGGTTTGTCATACCGTGAGATTTTTTAGCAGACCTCACATAAATAAAAGGTAAATCCATTTCCTGGGCAACCAAAACACCTTGAGGAATACCTGCCGTTGCCACTCCCGCAATAACACCGGCATTTTTGTATTTTTCTTTTATCACCCCGACAAGCTTTTCCTTAATAAAGGTTCTGATTTCAGGATACGAAAGTGTTACCCTGTTATCACAATAAATAGGTGAACGTAATCCCGAAGCCCATGTAAAAGGATCTTTCGGATTTAATTTAATTGCGTTAACTTGCAAAAGTTTTTCAGCAACTTTGTTTGCTGTTTCCGAATTTAAAACCATGGCGCAAATGTACACGATTTTTTATTTAAACAGAGCCGTCTTTTTAAGCAGCAAAAAGATTGACGGCATAAAAAATATCATAATAAACGACAAAAACGATTTGTGTTTTAATATGAGAACATGGCTTGAAGAAGAGACAGATTACGATATTAATCTTTACGGACTTGACCCCGAAACACTTTTAAGCTACCTTAAAGAAATATACAATTACATTGAAGCTGCCGGAGGTTTGGTAAATAACAGCAAAGGCGAATATCTTTTCATTAAAAGATTCGGTATTTGGGATCTCCCCAAAGGTAAAATAGAAGAAGGTGAGTCTCCTGAAAAAGCATCAATTAGAGAGGTTGAAGAAGAAACGGGAATAAAATACGTGGATATCACCGGAAATTTGCCGGCATCATACCATATCTATCCTTGGAAAAACAATCATACACTTAAAAAAACCCATTGGTTTAGAATGAAAAGCGATTATAACGGCAAATTGATTCCGCAAACAAAAGAGGATATTACGGAAGTGGTATGGCTTGAAACCGTCAAGGCGAAAAAAGCTCTTGAAAGCTCGTACAGATCTCTAAAAGAAACCCTGATAAGTTTTATCGATTAAAGGTTATTTTTCAAGTCTGAAGCTAAAAACATTGTGGCCGTTTTCTTTAGCGGCTTGCATAGCCTGTTGGTTTTCCATAATATGCCCTCCCCAATAATTAAAATCAAAAACGTTGGGGTCTTCAAACCATTCTTCCACATTCATTGTGATTACGGCGGTAGTAGTAACGTTTTCTTTTATCTCCAATTGTGAACCCGGAAGACTTACTTCGAAATAGTTTTGCACGAATTTTATTATGTTACCCTCATCATCATAAATCTGCCCGATACCCAAATGAAAATTGAAAGGTTGCAGAATGCCGTCCGTATCAACCCATTTACCGTTTAATTTCATATAATGGTAACCGCCACCCAGATATTCAGGCCAAAACATGTACGATTCGGGAGGGTTAACGAACATAAAGGATTTGTTTTTTTCTTCGGTTATACCGAAAATAAAGGTAACACTGTCGTAAATATCGGGAGTAATATCATCGCCGGGATGATATTCCCAAGTTCCCGGTATATCGGTATCCACATAGTGAATATCTTCAGTTTTCCCCAACTGAACCGGGTTACCGTTTTTCCACAATTTTACATCGGAAATAAAATATTGAATCACATTTACAAGGTAATGATTACCCGCAGCATTAACATATTTCAAAGTGTCGAATTCAATGGGATTGCCGTCCACTTTATGTTCAAATTTAAAAGACACTTTTCCGGTCTTTATTTCCGGCTCCTCATTTTGATTACATGAGGTTACCGCAAATGAAATAAGTATGAAAAAAATTATATTTCTTACCATAGCTTTCCGTTAACGCAAATTTTTAACAACTATTGTGCCAGTAACGTTTAATCAAAAATTATTAACTCTCTCCGGTATCTGTTTTTATAAAACACTTCTTTTAGTTACATTTGTATAAAAACCTGTCATTATGAAATTTATAAAACGTTTCTTTTTAGCACTACTTGTTTTTATATTTATTGTTATTGTAGGCTCAGTAATATGGCTTAAAAGCACAGCTCCCGATTATTCAGGTTCCCTGCAAATAAAAGGACTTCATAAGCCCGTAAATGTTGTTTTCGACAAATTCGGGGTTCCGCATATTCAAGCCGAAGATAATCATGATGCATACATGGCTTTGGGTTATGTAATTGCGCAAGAAAGACTTTTCCAAATGGAAATGGTGAGAAGAGTTGCAGGCGGAAGACTTTCGGAAATAATAGGAAAAGAAATGGTGCCGATAGATAAAAAATTAAGGATTCTGGACCTGTACTCAATGGCGAAAAAAGCCGTTTCACGAAATTTTAAAAATAAAAATGCCAATTTTGTAAAGGAAACCGAAGCTTATCTTCAAGGCATAAACTATTTTATTGACAACGGAACACTTCCCATTGAATTTATGATGATGGGATTTAAACCTGACC
>WFZS01000065.1 GCA_015489465.1 Bacteroidales bacterium
TTTATATATATATATATATGATTACGCTTTATAATGACGAATATTTTATGCGGGAGGCTTTGAAAGAAGCCGTAAAAGCATTTGAAAAACGGGAAGTTCCGGTTGGCGCCGTTATTGTATGTAATAATAAAATAGTAGCAAGAGCTTATAACCTGACAGAAACATTAAATGATGTTACGGCTCATGCCGAGATGCAAGCTTTTACCATGGCTTCCGGAAATTTGGGAGGTAAATTTTTAAATGATTGCACTTTGTATGTTACTTTGGAGCCTTGTGTGATGTGTGCAGGGGCTTCGTATTGGAGCAGGATAGGAAAAATTGTATTCGGAGCTTACGACGAAAAACAAGGATATTCGAAAATAAAACAAAATATTCTGCATCCTTCAACACTTGTTAAAGGAGGTGTTTTGGAAAACGAATGTAAACATCTGTTGCAAAAATTTTTTGAAGAGAAAAGATGATCCGGTTTGATGTTATAAGCTACCGAGCTTTTGTTAATTTAGCATACTGAACTTAAAATTGAAAAATTGAAAATAATTGCAAACATATTTTTAGTTGTAATCTTTACTTTACCGTTTTCGTTTTGCGGATTTTCACAAGGGGTGAAAGACAGCATAAATCCTGACGGTTATAATGTTTTTCATTATCCCAACGGGAAAATATCAAGTGAAGGAACAATGCGTCAAGGTAAACCCGACGGCTATTGGAAGAATTATTACGAATCGGGAATTTTAAAATCCGAAGGAAACAGAAAAAACTTTTTGCTTGACAGCACTTGGAGATTTTATGACGAGTCCGGGAGGCTTGTATTGGAAATAAATTATAAAAACGGCAAAAAGAACGGTTACAGAATTTCTTTCGGTAAAGATGAGATATTAAAAGAGAAATTTGTTGATGATGTAAAACAGGGTTACTCTTATGTTCTGGATACTACCGGGAAAATCAGGATGGAAATCCCGTTTGAAAATGGTGTTGAAAACGGATTAGCCCGCAAATTTGATGAAGATGGAAATGTGATAGAACTTATCAAGTATAAAAAAGGTTACGTTGTTAACAGGGAAAAGATAAACCGTTTTGACTCTAAACACCTTCCCCACGGTAAATGGAAATGGTTTTATGATGACGGTTCTTTAAAGATGGAAGGAAACTTTTTTCACGGGCTAAAAAACGGATATTTTAAACTTTACGATAAAAACGGCAATCTGGTTTCAATAGAAAAATACGTTAACGGTGAAAAGCAGGAAAAAGCTGAAGAGATTGCGAAACTTGACGTAAAAACGGATTATTGGCCAAATGGAAAACCGAAAGTTATTGCTACCTACAAAAACGGTGTCCCCGAAGGAGTTAGAAGAGAATATAATAAAGAAGGAAAAGTGGAAAAATCATATGTTTTTCATAATGGTAAAATAATTGCCGAAGGTGTTTTAACGGATGCCGGTAAAAAGGAAGGTCACTGGAAAGAATATTACGATGACGGAAAATTAAAATCGGAAGGCGATTATAAAAACGATAAAAAAACCGGGCGTTGGAGATATTATTATCACAACGGTCAACTTGAGGAAACCGGAGAATATGTTGACGGTAAGCCCGTTGGCGATTGGTATTGGTATTACCCGTCGGGAAAAATTCTGCGAAAAATGACTTATTACAACGGTCTTCCTGACGGAGTAATAACCGAATATGACGAAGACGGTAATGTTATCCTTAAAGGAAATTATCTTGAAGGTAAACGTCAGGGAAAATGGATATACAATGTTGGTGATACTAAAGAGGAGATATCATATAATAATGATAAACAAAACGGATGGTATAGAATTTATTCGAAAGACGGAACCCTTTTATATGAAGGCAAATTTATAGACGACCTTCCTACCGGTGAACATAAATGGTACTGGCCTGACGGAAAACTTAAAAAAGTAGGTAATTACGTTATGGGTGTTAAAAACGGCGAATGGAAAAAATATGACGAAAACGGAGAACTTTATTTGACAATAACTTATAAAAAAGGTAAAGAAATTAAATATGACGGCATTAATGTCGATTAAATTTTATTTTTACACAATAAACTAATTAAAATCTTAATTCTATGAAATCTATTAAATTACCGTTAATCGTTTTAACCGTTTTTATTTTATCACAATTCCAATCCTTTTCTACAAATCCTGCAAATAATGTGTTCTTACAAAAAGAGCAAAAGGTTGAAAAAGCTGTTTTAACACCTTCGGATTTCAAGAAAAATGCAGAGAAATATATAGGTAAAGAAGTTGAAATTGCCGGAATTGTTGACCATATATGTAAACACGGAGGGAAAAAAATGTTTTTGGTAGATGAAGAATCAAACGGAGGGGTTAAAATAACGGTTGGCGATAATATGGCGGCTTTCACTCAAGATCTTGTGGGTGAAACGGTAAAAGTACGTGGAATTGTGGAAGCCGTGAAAGTTGATGAAGATTACCTTAACAAAATGGAAAATGAAACCGGAAAAGGGATAAAACATAAAAGAGAGGGTCTTCATGTTGAAGGCAAGCATAACGAAGAACATGAAAGTGACGAAAGGTCGGAGAAAATAGAAAACCTGCGTAAAATGTTAAAGAAAACAGGTAAAGATCATATTTTGTTTTTTTCTGTTAAAGCTACCGGTTACGAGGTTGTTAAATAAATTTAAAAGATGAGTATTAATTGGAGAAGGTGGAACAGGGCGATTCATCGCGATTTGGGTTATTTTTTCTTTGCCATGACTTTGATTTATGCCATTTCGGGTATAGCCCTGAATCATCTTGACGACTGGGATCCCAATTATATTATTACCACAAAAAAGATTACCACAAACCTGAAAGGACAACATCCCGGTAAAAAGAAAATTCTTGAAATTCTTGCTAAATACGGAGAAAAGGAAAATTACAAAAAACACTATTTCCCCGGAAATTATCTTAAAATATTTATAAAAAACGGGACGGTTACAATAGACCTTAATACAGGTGAGGGAATAATAGAAAAAACAAAACGCCGTCCTGTTTTTGCAGAAACGGATTATTTACATTACAACCCGGTAAAATACTGGACTTGGTTTTCCGATTTTTATGCGGTTTCACTTATAATTCTGGCTATTTCCGGAATAATAATTCCCAGGGGAAAAACGGGATTGTCAAAACGCGGTATTTGGTTTATAGTGGCGGGATTTATTATACCGTTGATAATATTGTTTGTTTATTTTTATAAATAAGCATTTCAGTTAAATAATGTTAATAATGTGATTGCAAGAAGTTTAATACGGCTATCTTTTTATTTTTGTTAAACTATTAACCGTTAACAAAAAAAATTTAAACAATGAAAGCATTAAAAACATCAGTAATTTTATCGATAATTTTATTATTCTCGGCAGCTGTTTCAGCAGGAGTACCTCAAAAAAGGGGGCATAAAAACGGTAAAGATGCCGTAAAAATAACCGTAAAAGATTTTAATAAAAAAGCTCCGGAACTTGTAGGTAAAAAAGTTGTTATCGAAGGCGTGGTTAAAAAAATTCATAAAAACAATAACAAGGGATTTACTTTGACGGGTGATAATATGAAAGGTTGGCTTAATGTTTTCGGCGGAAAAAATGTTGGTCCTTTTTCAAAAGATATGGAAGGAGAACATGTTAGAGTTACGGGAATTGTAAGAGAAAAAGTTATTGATGAAAACACCATAAAACAAGCTGAAGAAAAGGGAAAGGAAAAACTGGCTGAGAATTTTAGAAAAAGATTGGAGAAAGCGGGGAAAGACAGAGTGGTGGTCTATTCGATAAGAGCAAAAAAAGTAGAGATATTAAAATAGAACTATCGGGTAATCAAACCAGTAAGCCGGTGATTTTTATTGCCGGTTTTTTTGTTCGTAATTTTTTTGAAAAATATTTTAAAGATGGAAAAACAAATTTTATATCAAGGTAAAACCGTTAATTACAAAGTTGAAGGAAGCGGACCTGCTTTGGTTCTGTTACACGGATTTCTTGAAAACCTGCATATTTGGGATGATTTTTCATCAGCGTTGTCAAAGTTAAATAAAGTTATTTCGGTTGATTTGCCGGGTTTTGGAAAGACTGATGTTTTTTCCGAAAATCATACCATGGAGTTTATGGCTGACGTTGTGAATGCTGTAATTGAACGGGAAAATGTAGAATATTGTCTTTTGACGGGGCATTCAATGGGTGGTTATGTTTCTTTGTCTTTTGCCGGAAAATACGGGAAAAAATTAAAAGGTCTTGTTCTTTTCCATTCGCATGCCGCCGGAGAAACGGAAGAAAGCCGGGAAAACAGAAACAGAACCATCGAAATAGTTAAAAAAGACCATATCGGTTTCATTTCAAACTTTATTCCTTTGCTTTTTGCAGAGGAAAACGTTAAAAAATTTCCGGAAAAGATCGAGGAGTTGAAAAAAATGGCCGTTAAAACACAAAAAGAAGGTGTTATTGCGGCTTTAGCGGGCATGCGTGACAGAAAAGATATGCAGGGATTATTGTCTGAAGTTAATTTCCCGGTATTGTTTATCGTGGGTAAAAAAGACTCTAGAATTCCTATGGAAAAAATAAAGGAACAGATATTTTTACCGAAACATTCGGAGGCATTGATATTGGAAAATACGGGTCATATGGGATTTATTGAAGCGAGGAAAGAAACGTTACGAACTTTATCCCACTTCGGAGTCAAGTGGTTTTGATAAAACAAAAAACTCCCGTCAAATTTAATTTTGACGGGAGTTTTTTAAAAAACCTTTAAATCTAGTACCGGTTTTCTCTGGGACGTGCTTCGTTTACCCTGAGTCTTCTGCCGCTAATTTCTTTACCTTCGAGGTTGTCAATGGCGTTTTGACCTTCTTCGGTGTTTGGCATTTCTACAAAACCGAAACCTTTTGAGCGTCCGGTAGCTCTGTCAATGATAATCTTAGCACTTGATACTTCTCCGTATTCGCTAAAAATTTGTCCTAATTCTTGCTCATCAACCGAATAAGCAATGTTTCCAACGTAAATGTTCATTTTGAAAAAATTTTAAATAACTAAAAAACCGGCGGGATAGCAACAACAGTAATAAATTAATGTAATAACACACCTTTTCCGGTGTTATTTACCCTTACGGCGGCTTGGAAAAGACCGGCGTAATTTGAATAACCGTTGCAAATGAAAGCAATTTTATAATACCAATTACAAAAAATCAAAATAATGTAGGTTTATATACTAAATTTATACGTTTTTTGGAAAGATTTGTAAAAAATTGATTATGAATAAAGTACTTTTAATTTTTCTACTCTTTGTTTTTACGGTTAACGGAGCGGTTTATTCACAAGAAAAGAAAAAAGACAAGCGTGAAAATAAAAAAGATGTTCCGGTAGATTCCCTATTTAACGAAAATTCGAAAACATGGGTTGCCGTTCCCATAATTAACAATAACCCTACAATGAAAACAGGATTCGGCGCTAATGCAATGTACCTTTTCAAATTAAATAAAAACGACAGGCTTTCGCCTCCTTCTTCGGTAGGTTTAACGGGGTTTTATACAACAAATAAAAGTTATGTTTTTATTCCCAGGGCTTCATTTTATTGGAATGAAAATAAAAACAGAGCTTTTTTAGGAGCAGGTTCCGTATCAATAAGCCACAGGCACGATTATTCCGACGAGTCCGTTAATTTGACGGATTTCACTTTGGTTTACAAGGAAAGATGGACCTTTTTTTGGTTGGAATACGACAGGAAGGTTATAGGTAATTGGTTTTTAGGAGGTTCTTTTTCGGGATCAAAAGTAAATTACACTTTTGATGAGGGTACCGATCAAGAAAATGAATTTACGGAGGAATTTTTTAATCAAAAGGGTATTTCCGATAAGTTTATGACCAATATAGGACTTAAATTGTCTTTTGACAGCAGAGATTATATCTATTATCCCGCAAAAGGTTACCGGTTTATAGTAAATCCGCGGTTTTACCGGAAATGGTTAGGTAGTGATAATAATTATACAAACACGACCGTAAAACTGACAGGTTACTTTTCGTTAAGGTCCGATATGGTTTTGGCCTCCCAGTTGTATGTAGGTTTTTCAACGGGAGATGTTCCTTTTGCAGGATATCAGAATTACGGTACCAGATTTAACTTGCGCGGATATCCGGGAGGAAAGTATAGGGGAAAATATATGACCACATTACAAGCGGAACTTCGTTGGAGATTTTATAAAAGGTTGGGAGCAGTGGTTTTTGCCGGAACAGGCAGTATTTGGGGCGACGAAAATGACAAGGTTAAATTTATGAACAGAAACTGGTTGCCGGCTGCCGGTTTGGGAGCAAGATTTATGATTTCAAGAGAAAAAAAGATAAATATACGTCTGGATTATGCCGTTGGTGTTGACGGTAATTCGGGTATCTACTTCGGCATGATGGAAGCTTTTTAAACGGTTTTTAAGATTTTGTTATCGGGAACGTGGCTTTTTATCTTTTTTATATCCAGCTTTTTAAATATCCACGGTGCCAACGGTTGCACCTTGTTGTAAAAGAGTGATTCATTAATACTTTCACGTTTTATTACCGTTGAGTTGCTGTCGAAAAAGTTTATCAAGAAAATAATAATACTTACAAGTATGGCTCCTTTAACTATTCCGAATAATGCCCCTATAAGCTTATTGAATATGCCCAGTAATAAAATGTTTACAAGTTTTTCAAGGATTTTCCCTAAAAACATTACCAGTATCAAAACAACAATAAAAGTTACTATAAAAGAAACCACCGATAAGTATTCCCTGTTAAAATTGAAGTTTTTTATTAATATTCCGGCAGCTATATCGGAAAAAAATATTGCCGAATAGATTCCTAAAATTAAAGCTGCCAGGGTTGTTATTTCTATAATTATTCCCTTTCTGAAACCTTGAACGGCAAAGAGTAAAACGGGAATTATTATTAAGATATCCAAAATATTAACGTTCATCTTTTAATATTTTAACCTTCTGGTAAGTTCGGTTGAAAAAACGAAGTCGTTTAATTCTTTATTATCCGTGGTTAATATTTCTTTATTTGTCCCGCGCCACCACAACTGACCTTTGTAAATATAATTTATCCTCTCCCCTATTTGTAATACCGAATTCATGTCGTGAGTGTTTATCACGGTAGTCATTTTAAATTCTTTGGTCAAATCCGAAAGAAGTTTGTCGATAACTTCCGAAGTTTTAGGGTCAAGTCCGGAATTAGGTTCGTCGGCAAAAAGATATTTGGGTATTAACACAATGGCCCTTGCAATGGCAACCCTTTTAATCATTCCTCCCGAAAGTTCACCCGGAAACTTGTTGTTGGCTCCCCTTAAATTAACATGTTCCAAAACGTAGTCAACCCTTTTCTTTTTTTCACCGCTTGTCATGTTTGTAAACATGTTTAAAGGAAACATCACGTTTTCTTCAACGGTGTAAGAGTCAAACAGAGCGCCTCCCTGAAAAAGCACTCCCATTTCTTTACGGATATTTTTACGTTTCTTTTCGGGTAGATTGGAAAATACCCGTCCGTCAAAACGTATTTCCCCTTTATCAACATCGTGTAATCCGATACAACATTTCATCAAAACGGTTTTTCCCGAACCGCTCTGGCCGATGATGAGGTTTGTTTTGCCTTTTTCAAAAACAGTACTTACGTTTTTAAGAACTTTTTGACCTCCGAATGATTTCGATATGTTGTCAACCTCTATCATACAAGCAACATTTGTGTCAGGAGTAAATCCCAAACAATTATCAAAATACTACTGTAAACAACAGCTTGCGTACTGCTGTGTCCCACTTCGACGGAACCCCCTTTGACGGTATAACCTTTAAAACCCGAAACCGAGGTTATTATAAAAGCAAAGACAACCGTTTTAATCAATGCATAAGTTATACTGAAAGGGTTAAACCATGACCGTAACCCCAAAATAAAATCATCGGCAGATACCAATCCCGAAAACAATCCGGCCAGTAATCCTCCGATAAGTCCGAGCATTATGGAAAAAATTATAAGAACCGGAAAGTAAATTACAGCAGCAATTATTTTGGGCAAAATCAGATAGTTGGAAGGGTTTATTCCCATAACCTTCAAAGCATCTATTTGTTCGGTAACGCGCATTGTTCCTATTTCGGAAGCTATACGCGAGCCTACTTTTCCCGCAAGGATAAGACTTATGATTGTAGGGGCAAATTCAAGAACCATCATTTCCCTGGTCATATAACCAACCATTGACGGAGGAATCAAAGGGTTATCAAGGTTATAAGAAACTTGTAAGGCAATAATTGCACCCGTAAAAATCGATATAAACGCTACCAAACCGAATGAATTTACCCCGACATCGCGCATGTCGATAAAAAGTTGATGTTTGAACATTTTCCAATTATCAGGCTTTTTAAATGTTTCAAACATCAAAATGACATATTCACCGGTTTCTTTTAATATACCCATCCTTATGTGGAAAAAGATTTAAAACAAAGATAAATATATTAACGTTTGTCCGGCGGTAATATTATTAAATAGTAAACAACTGCCGAAACATGATAAACGGTTTTTGAATAATTTAAGATGTTACATATTTCTTCTGTATTGTCCGCCAACAACAAACAATGCATCCGTAATTTGTCCTATGGAAGCATATTTTGCCGTTTCCATCAACACTTCAAAAACGTTTTCGTTTTTAAATACCGCCTCTTGTAGTTTTTTAAGCCATTCGTCGGCTTCTTTTTTCCATGTTTTCTGGAGATTTCTAACGGCTTTAATCTGTTGCTGTTTTTCTTCTTCTGTAGCTCTGATAACCTCACCCGGAACGGTTATTTTCGAACCTCCTTCGGGCAAAAAAGTGTTAACACCAATTATGGGCAGTTTTCCCGAATGTTTCAAAGTTTCGTAATACAACGACTCTTCTTGTATTTTGCTGCGTTGATACATGGTTTCCATGGCTCCCAACACCCCTCCCCTTTCATTAAGGCGGTCGAATTCCTGGAGTACTGCCTCTTCAACCAAATCGGTTAACTCCTCTATTATGAAAGAACCTTGCAATGGATTTTGATTTTTTGCCAATCCCAATTCGTGGTTTATTATTAACTGTATTGCCATGGCACGTCTTACGGATTCTTCGGTAGGCGTTGTTATGGCCTCATCATAGGCGTTGGTATGCAAAGAGTTACAGTTGTCGTATATTGCGTATAAAGCCTGTAAAGTTGTTCTTATATCGTTAAAATCTATCTCTTGAGCGTGTAATGAACGACCCGATGTTTGGATATGATATTTCAACTTTTGCGACCTTTCGGAAGCACCGTATTTTTCTTTCATGGCTTTCGCCCAAATCAACCTGGCAACACGTCCTATAACGGCATATTCGGGATCTTCACCGTTGGAAAAGAAAAATGAAAGGTTTGGAGCGAATTTGTTAATGTCCATACCCCTGCTTAAATAGTACTCTACATATGTAAACCCGTTGGAAAGAGTAAAAGCCAGCTGTGTAATGGGATTTGCACCTGCTTCGGCAATATGATATCCTGAAATTGATACGCTGTAAAAATTTCTAATATTATGATTGATAAAATATTCCTGTATATCCCCCATAAGTTTTAATGAAAAATCAATGGAGAAGATACACGTATTTTGTGCCTGGTCTTCTTTTAAAATATCCGCCTGAACGGTACCTCTTACTTTTGAAATGGTTTCAGCTTTTATTTTTTCATATACGTCTTTAGGCAATACCATATCGCCGGTAACACCCAGGAGCATCAATCCCAAGCCGTCGTTGCCTTCGGGCAACGGTGCATTGTATTTAGGGCGTTCGGTTCCACGCTGTTTGTAAATCTCGTCAATTATTTGATTTACCTCATCTTCAAGTCCGTTTTCTTTAATGTATATTTCACACTGTTGGTCAACAGCGGTATTCAGGAAATAAGCAACCATAGTGGGAGCCGGTCCGTTTATTGTCATCGAAACAGACGTTTTGGGGTCGGCCAGGTTAAATCCCGAATACAACTTTTTCATGTCGTCCAAAGATGCTATGGAAACACCGGAATTACCTATTTTTCCGTATATGTCCGGACGTTCAGCCGGATCTTCACCGTAAAGTGTAACGGAGTCGAAAGCCGTTGAAAGCCGCTTGGCGGGTAACCCTTTCGAAACATAATGGAATCTTTTGTTTGTCCTTTCGGGTCCTCCTTCGCCGGCAAACATTCTTGTGGGGTCCTCCCCTTCCCTTTTAAAAGGAAAAACACCCGCTGCAAACGGGTATTCTCCCGGAACATTTTCTTTAAGAACCCATTTGAGTATCTCACCCCAGCTTTTAAATTTGGGCATACTCACTTTGGGAATTCTAAGATGTGAAAGAGACGTTGTGTAGGTTTTTACCTTTATCTCTTTATCGCGAACCTTAAAAACGTAATAGTCATCCGAATACCTTTTCTTTTTCTCTTCCCAGGTATTTAAAATGTGCAGGTTTTTAGGATCGAGGTTTCTTACAATTTCGTTGTACGCTTCTTTTAAGGCTTCCGTTTCTTTTTCTTTTCCGGCGGCTTTAAGTGTGTCTATCGACTGAACCAAACTGTGCAATTGTTGTGCTATTTCACTTTGTGACTCCGCCCATTTGTTATATTGTCTTACCGTGTCCGATATTTCCGAAAGGTATCTTACCCTGTTGGGAGGAATTATCGATATATTCTCTTGTTCCGCAGCATTAAGATCTATTTTGGATTTTAGGTTTAGTCCGGTTTTTTCGTTAATAAGGTCAAGCAGTTTAACATAAAGCCTGTTAACACCGGCATCATTAAATCTGGAAGCAATAGTGCCGAAAACAGGCATCTCTTCCACATCTTTATCAAACAGTTCATGATTTCTTTGATACTGTTTTCTTACATCCCTCAATGCGTCCAGTGCACCTCTTTTATCGAATTTATTAATGGCGATGAGGTCGGCAAAATCGAGCATGTCTATTTTTTCGAGCTGTGTGGCTGCACCGTACTCAGGTGTCATAACATACAACGAAACATCGCTGTGGTCAACTATTGCGGTATCCGACTGTCCGATACCCGAGGTTTCCAATATTATCAGGTCGAATCCTGCAGCATGGGCTATTTCTTCCGCATCTTTAACATATTTCGATATTGAAAGATTGGCCTGCCTTGTCGCAAGCGAACGCATGTAAACTCTGGGGTTGTCTATGGAGTTCATTCTTATTCTGTCGCCCAACAAAGCTCCGCCCGATTTACGTTTTGAAGGGTCAACGGATATTATGGCAACGGTTTTGTCTTCAAAATCGTTAAGAAACCTTCTTACAAGTTCGTCAACCAACGATGATTTTCCGGCGCCTCCGGTTCCCGTTATTCCCAAAACCGGTGAACGTTTGTTTTTTGCTTCCGATGATATTTCCTCCAAAAGATCCACAACGCTGTCGCGATAGTTTTCGGCTGCCGAAATGAGCTGTGCTATTGATTTGTAGTCTTTTTTTAATATGTCCTCTTTGGTAACTTTTATATCTTTTCCTGTGGGAAAATCCGACTTTTCAAGCAAATCGTTTATCATGCCTTGCAAGCCCATACGCATACCGTCGTCGGGCGAATATATTCTTGCAATACCGTAAGCTTGCAACTCTTCAATCTCTTCGGGAAGTATAACTCCTCCCCCGCCCCCGAAAATTCTGATATGTTCGCTGCCTTTTTCTTTAAGCATATCGTACATATACTTAAAAAATTCCATATGTCCTCCTTGATAAGAGGTAATGGCAATTGCCTGTACATCTTCTTGTATTGCAGCGTTAACAATCTCTCTAACAGATCTGTTATGTCCCAAATGTATTACCTCGGCACCTGTTGATTGTATTATACGGCGCATTACATTTATTGCTGCATCATGTCCGTCGAATAACGATGCGGCCGTTACAACCCTGATATGATTTTTGGGTTTATACTTCTTTGTAGTTTGCATACAATTCTGTTTTTTAGGGTTCAACAAATATAAATTTTATTTTTCAGTTGTCGGATAAGGGTTTTACTGTAATAGCTTCAATAGTACTTATTTTTAAAACAATATACTTTTCTTTTTTTTATTAATTGTATAACTTCGCCGAAAGCGGAACAAAAAGTAAAACATTAAAAAATATAAGTTATGAAAAAGAAAAAATTTGCAGTTGTATTGTCGGGATGCGGCGTTTATGACGGAGCCGAAATCCACGAAGCCACTTTAACAATGCTTGCCATAATGAAAAACGGAGGCGAATATCAAGTTTTTGCTCCCGACATTCCTCAATACCATGTTATTAACCATTACACCGGTGAGGAGATGAACGAAAGCCGTAATGTGCTTGTGGAATCCGCACGTATTGCACGCGGAAACATAAAACCGTTAACAGAATACAATGTCGATGATTATGATGCTTTGATTTTTCCGGGAGGATTTGGTGTTGCCAAAAACCTTTCCACAATTGCTTTCGACGGTGAAAATGCAAAAGTTAATCCCGAAGTGGAAAGGGTGATAAAAGACACTCTCAAACAACATAAACCGATAGGTGCTTTGTGTATCTCTCCGGCGCTTGTGGCAAAGGTTATCGAGGGTGTTGAAGTGACTATAGGAAATGACAAAGCTACCGCCGAAACCATTGAAAAAATGGGAGGGAAGCATGTTGTAACAACTCACGGTGAGGTGGTTCACGATCATAAATATAATGTTTTTACCACACCATGTTATATGCTTGACGCTACAATAGTAGATATTGATACCGGAGCAACCAATGTGGTTAAGGAAATGATGAAAGAACTCGATAAATAATTTTAAAAGTTCCGGTTTTTTTTGAGCCGGGACTTTTTTAATTTATTCTTTATGAATAGAATAACTGACCTGTTCGGAATAAAATATCCTGTTGTACAAGGAGGAATGATATGGTGCAGCGGTTGGAAACTGGCTTCGGCGGTCAGCAATGCCGGAGGTTTGGGACTTATAGGTGCCGGTAGTATGACACCCGAATTGTTGGCCGAACATATCGATAAATGCTTTGATGCCACCGGAAAACCTTTCGGCGTTAATCTGCCGTTGCTTTATAAAAGAACCGAAGAGCAAATAGATGTTATTTTAAAAAAGGGTGTCAAAATAGTTTTTACTTCGGCAGGAAATCCTAAAAAATATACCCCTTACCTTAAAGAAAACGGAATTAAAGTTGTACATGTAGTTGCAAATAAAAAGTTTGCATTAAAAGCCGTTGAAGCGGGTGTGGACGCCATTGTTGCCGAAGGTTTTGAAGCGGGTGGGCATAACGGTTATGAAGAGCTTACAACTTTCGTTTTATTACAATTGTTAAATAACGCCGTTGATATTCCCGTTATTGCCGCCGGAGGTATAGCTACCGGACAAGCCGTTTTTGCATCAATGGCTTTGGGGGCTGAAGGGGTTCAGATAGGTTCTCTTTTTGCGGCTTCCGAAGAGTCGTCGGCACACGAAAATTTTAAAAATAAAATTGTTGACGCCGGTGAAAATTCAACTCACCTCGTTTTGAAAAAGTTGGTACCCGTCAGGTTGCTCGAAAACGGATTTTATGAAAAAATCAAAATGGCGGAAGAAGAAGGTTTTTCTAAAGAGGAGTTGGCTAATATTCTCGGTAAGGGAAGGGCTAAAAAGGGAATGTTTGAAGGTGATATTGAAGATGGAGAACTGGAAATAGGACAGGTTGCATCAATAATAGATGAAATTAAACCGGTTTCGGAAATAATGAAAAAACTGGTGGACGAGTTTAATGAAACGGCAAAAAAAATGAGAACCGTTGATTTATGGAGATGACTTTAACTGAAATTTTTTAATTTTAAACTGAAAAACCTAAAAACAGCATTACTATGAATTTTGAATTGACAGAAGAGCAAGAGATGATACGTCAGGCTGCTCGTGATTATGCTCAGCGTGAACTTATAAAGGATGTACTTGAACGTGATGAGAAGGCAATATTTCCGGAAAAACATATAAAAAACATTTCCGAATTGGGATTTATGGGTATGATGACTTCTCCGGAGTACGGTGGAGGAGGGATGGACACCGTTTCGTATGTTTTGGCTATGGAAGAGTTTTCCAAAGTGGATGCTTCGGTAGCCGTTGTAATGTCGGTAAATAATTCGCTTGTTTGTTACGGAATTGAAAAATACGGTACCGAGGAGCAGAAAAGAAAATTTCTAGTTCCTCTTGCATCAGGAGAAAAAATAGGAGCTTTTCTTTTGTCGGAACCCGAGGCAGGCTCCGATGCCACAAAGCAGCATACTACAGCCGAAGATAAAGGTGACCATTATGTATTAAACGGAACAAAAAACTGGATTACAAATGCCAATTCTGCATCAACTTATATAGTTATTGCACAGACGCATCCCGAAAAGGGACATCACGGTATAAATGCTTTTATTGTTGACAAAAACACACCTGGTATTACTTTGGGCCCTCATGAAAACAAAATGGGTATGCGCAGCTCCGATACCCATTCTGTTATGTTTAGCGATGTTAAGGTACCTAAAGAAAACAGGATAGGGGAGGACGGTTTCGGATTTAAGTTTGCCATGAAAGTTCTTGAAGGCGGAAGAATAGGTATTGCCGCACAGGCTTTGGGAATAGCTGTTGGTGCTTTTGAAAGAGCCGTGGCATATTCAAAAGAGCGTAAAGCTTTCGGTACGGAAATAGCAAACCACCAATCTGTTGCATTTAAACTTGCGGATATGGATGTTAAGATAGAAAATGCACGAAACTTGATACTGAAAGCAGCTTGGTTAAAAGATATGGGCAAACCTTTTACCGTTGCCAGCGCCAGGGCTAAATATTACGCTGCCGAAATTGCTATGCAAGTAACTACGGAAGCCGTTCAAATACACGGCGGATACGGTTATGTTAAGGAGTATCATGTGGAACGGCTTATGCGTGAAGCAAAACTAACACAGATTTATGAAGGTACCTCCGAAATACAAAAAATAGTTATTTCAAGATCTTTGTTGAGATAACCGGAAATATAAAAACTTGTTTTTCTGATTATTACCGTTAGTGTGTGAAAATTTTTATTTTTGCATTTTTCACACACTTGCATTTTATGAAACTCAGGTTTTTATTTTTACAACTGTTTGTATTCTTATCTTTATATGTTTTTTCTCAAAACAATTTATTTACTACCAATCCTTATTTTATTTCCGGAGTATCGGGGTGGAACACGAGTAACGGGGTAACTTTAACTCACGAAACGGCAGGTGCTGAAACTACGGGTTCAGCCAAGGCAACAGCCGCCACAGTGGACGGTAACATAAGAAAACGATATATAAATTCATCACAAATTTTAATCCCTGACAGTGTTAAAGGCAATTTGTTATTTGTATCTTTTTATGTAAAAGCTTTTGCCGGTTCCGAGGTTCAGGTAAGGGTAATGGTTGTTGACGATAATAATAATTGGAGTGTTGTAAAATCACCTACTTATAAACCCGATACTGTTTTTAAAAAGTTCTCTTTCCCGGTACATACCTTTTCCAATACAGTTAAAATTTATATCAGACCATCTTTCGGTTCGGTTGCCGGCACTTATTATTTCGATGATTTTTGGGTGGTTTCTTCAGCCACCGATTTGGATTCCATTAACAGGTTTGAAGAAGATTGGACGCCGAGATTTTTTGCAAAACCCGACTCGTTGGTATCAATCGTTTTACCTCAAAATACACCCGATGTTATTGTAACCCTTAATCCCGACAGTGTAATAACCGAAGTTTCTTTTACCCAGTTCGGAGTTAATTCAAACTTTAGAAGTGGAGACGGTATTGTTAACCGGTCACATCTTTATGATGAGTTCGGGGCATTCAGGTATCCTGCGGGTTCAGGTTCCAATACCTATTTTTGGGATTGTAATATCCCCGATTCTTTTGCAATAGACGTAAATGCATACTGTGGAACTTATTGGAAATTTACCGATCCCGATCACTTTCTTACTTTCAGGGAAAATGCAAAAGGTGAACCTACTATTGTGGTGAATTATTTTTATGCACGTTACGGTGTAACACCCGAAGGAACACGGGAAGCAAGAGTTAGACAGGCTGCCGAATATGCCGCTTCATGGGTTCATTATTATAATGTTGAAAAGCAAGCCAACATTAAATATTGGGAAATTGGTAATGAATGTTACGGTTCGTGGGAAACCGGGTATGACGTAAACGGAAGTATTGTTACCGGCAAAGAATACGGTGAGGATTTAAGGGTTTTTTCGGAGAAAATGAAGGCCGTGGATTCAACGATTAAAATCGGAGCTGTTTTGTCGCACAATGATTTCGAATGGAATAATCAGGTTATGGGGGAGGTAGGAAATTATGCCGACTTTTTAATAGTTCATCATTATTTTAATGTTAACGATTTGAGCTCTACCGTTACGGCTTTAGATGAAATTCATTGGGATATGCAGGAATTACAGGCTTCTGCATATCATTATTCGGGGATGCCCGAGGGTCATTATCCGGTTGCTTTTACCGAATATAATTTGCAGGGTAAACCCACTACTTCCATGGTAAACGGTCTTTTTGTTGCCGATGCTCTCGGAACTATGGTAAAAAACAGGTTTTTTCTTTCCACAATCTGGGTTAACGAGTGGGGTGTTAATGATTATACCACACATGGTATTCTTTCCAAAGGAGACCCATATCAAGCAGATTATACGGCCCGACCAAGTTATACTCCTTACTATTACTACGGAAAATGTTTCGGTGATTTAATGATAGACGTTAGTGTTGCAAATAACGATAGTGTTCATGCTTTCGGTTCCTCTTTTTCGGATGGTAATTTTTTAGGTTTGGTAATTCTTAATTATTCCGGTACCGGGAAGAATGTAAAAATTAATTTTACAGGTAATACCGATATAGATTCGGCTTTTTGGTATTCTGTATATTCCGATAATTTAAACGATGGAAACACTAAATTTTATGTAAACGGGCTAACATCATCAACCACCGGGGGAGGTCCTGCCGATCTCGACAGTGTTTTTTCCTATAACGCCGCTGTTAACCAAAATTCCGTTATAGCCGTTCCGAAATATTCAGTTACATATTTGGTTTTACATAAAACATTTAATTCTTCTCCAACCGGGATTTGGACCGGAGCATTTTCGGACGATTGGAGTGTAGCATATAACTGGCAAGATAAAAGAGTTCCGGATAGTACAACAAATGTGACCGTCAGCAGTCAGAAGTTGTCCGGTAGAGGTTTTTATCCGACAAAAATCAGTAAATCACCTGCGGTTTGTAACGATTTAATAATAGAAAACGGGGCATTGCTGAAAATCCCTACCGGCAAAAACTTTATAGTTAAAGGTAATCTTACGATAAGGTAAAGATGTTCTTTAATAAATTCGTTGTGGTAAACAAAAGATACCGTAAATAACAAGGAATAAAAAAGGCTGATATTTACCAGCCTTTTTTTAAATTGTTATAGTTTGTTTTATTTTTACTTCATCAACCTTTTGGTGACAATATTATTTCCTGTTTTAACCTTAACCATATAAATTCCTTTTGATAAATTCGATATGTTTAATGTCTTTTTTGAACCTTTGACATATCGTTCCATAATCTTTTTCCCTGTCAAATCAAATATTTGAACCGTTTTGTTATCACCGTTATTGTTTTTAAAGAATAGCGTTACATAATCCGATGCAGGATTCGGACCAATGCTGAAATAAGCTGGATTATCTTCATTTTCTTTAACGCCTACCGTTATACTTTCAACCTTTTCCATCGTCCAGTTATCGGGATCCACTTCAAGGCTTGCTATTTCTTTGTTCACGTTAAAAGTGAAATTATTAACGTTGTTATCCTGGAAATAGTGTACAATTGTGTCGGTACCGTCGGTAAAATTAACTTTCAGGTCCATAAGCATTTTAAATAACGGAGTTGATGCCGATGTGGTTTGAACACTTGTTATGTGTAAATTTCCGTTGTAGTACCATTCGATATTGTATTTGGGATAACCTTCGCCGTAATACCATTCATCGAAAAACCAATCGAGGTTATCACCGTAAAAAGGTTCCATTGCATGTTTAAAATCTTCACCTGTTGCCGTAGAGCCTCCGTATTGAGCCTGATATGCTTGCAAACCTGCAAAGAATAGAGAATCGTTTTGAAATTCATGTCTTAAAGTATGAATTATGGCAGCACCTTTATTGTAAGATAACCTTCCGTTAAAGATTCTCCATTCGTTTCCTTGATAAACCTCATCTTCAGGGACATAAACGGATCCTCCGGGTTGCGACATAGCGTTGTTTTGTGCACTTTTTATAAAAGATTGAGCGTTGCTCCAACCCAAAATCTTTTCGTTTGCCAAATAATCGGCATAAGTTGCAAAACCTTCGTTAACCCATATATCTTGCCATGTGGCACAAGTAACATTATCACCGAACCACATATGTCCCAATTCGTGAGCAATAAGATGAAAACTGAATCCTCCGATTGTAGTCATAGTTTGATGTTCCATACCTCCGCCCAGTTCCGTTTGACAATGACCGTATTTTTCTTCATAAAACGGATAAAGTGAGAATAAATCCGAATAAGTTTCTATAATTTGTTTAGTCTTATCAATTTTCGTTTTATTGTTGTTTAAACACTGCTCGCTGTTGTAAATAAAGTTTTGTATTAATAACGAATCGCCGTTCATTGCAGCAGGATGGGCGTAAATGCTGTAATCCATGTAATCGGACACTGCAAATGAAATAAGATAATAATCTATCGGATATTTTTCTTTCCATTCAAAACGGTGTTTTCCGTTATTCAAATCAACTACGTTTGTCAAAATACCTTCCGAACCTGCCATTTCATCATTATCACATGTTAGAAAAATCCATGCGGAATCGGCTTTATCCTCAAGGTCTTGTTTTACTGGAAACCAGTCTTTTCCATTAAAAGGTTCCGATAAAGTCCATGTTACATCTTTATTATATGTCGAGTTGTGTTCATGGTCAACACCCGTAAAGAAGTTACCGGCAGGAGGAGCACCGTGATAAGTGATTTTTGCTTCAATTTCCGAACCTTGATTAACGGGGTTAACGGGATACAAAACATTATCATCCTTTCTAATCCAGTTTGTGTATTCAACGCCGTTAAAAATAAATTGATCCACATTCATTGCCGGAATAAGTTCGAAAGCAAAAGTGTCAAGTACAGGTGCCGTTACATTGGCTTTAATGGTAACCGTACCATCAACATATGTTGATGCACTCGTAACTTCTATGTCAAGACCGTAAAACGTAACGTCATATTTATCCAAATTGGGGTCTTGCCAATAATACAGATAATCTGTCGTTTTGTAATCGGGTTTGGGAACGTGTGAACAAACGGATTTCCAACTTTCGGTATTATATTGTCCGAATACCGATATAGATATCGTTAATATTAAAAAAGTAAAAACTTGCTTCATAATGTTTAAATTGAATTTTTCAGTGGGTGAATTAAATATCTTTGCCCAAAGATAATGTAAAAAAGGAAAATCCGGACTGTTGCATGCAAAACAATTTTGATATAATAATTACCAAGTTAGACGCCTTTATCCGTAGGTATTATAAAAACCGACTAATTAAAGGTCTCATTGTTTTTTTAACGGTTTTTTCGGTGCTGTTTCTTTTTATAGATTCTCTGGAGTTTTTTGCATGGATGAGTACATCGGTGCGTCGGGTGCTTTTCTTTTCCTTTTTAACATTTATCATTGTACTTTTTATATTTCAAATACTTATCCCATTATTAAAGATTGTAAAAATCGGTAAGACAATTACTTACGAAGATGCAGCACGGTTAATAGGCAAACATTTCCCGGAAGTTGACGATAAACTTTTAAATGTTATCCAATTAAAATTTAATGAAAATACTTTTACGGAGGAAGAAATAGAGTTGTTGAAAGCCTCTATAGACCAGAAGAGTATGGAAATCAAACCGTTGCCTTTCTTTAAAGCGGTAGATTATAAACATAATCTTAAATATTTAAAATATTTTATTCCTCCTTTTTTGATAATACTACTTTTAACAATTATTTATCCGTCATTTATAACTGAACCTTCGGTCAGGATTGTAAAGTTCAATGAGAAGTTTAAAAAGCCTTTACCTTATACTCTTAAAATATTAAATAAGAATTTTAAAGTTATTCAACATGAAGATTTTACTGTTTATGTAGAACTCGAAGGCGACGAGGTTCCTCGCGAGATTTATGTAATTTCCGGAGGACTAAAATACAGGATGTATCCTACTTCAAAATATAAATACCAATATACATTTAAGGACGTAAATAAAAGTTTCAATATTAACATTTTAGCAGGGGACTATATTTCTGATTTACATAGAGTAACGGTTTTACCTAAACCTGTGATTTATTCTTTCGATATAATACTGAAATACCCTGCTTATCTTAATAAAAAAAATGATAAGATACACGAAATAAGTGATCTTGTTGTGCCTGAAGGAACAACCGTTGAATGGAGAATTTATACCAAAGATGTAAGTAAAGTGATTTTTATTTTACAAGATAGGGTAAATAAAGCCGAAAAAATCAATCATAATACTTTTATTAAAAGGATGAGGATTTTAAATGACATAAAGTATGGTGTTTTAGCTTCAAACGATAAGGTAAAAGGTACCGATACTTTATTTTACACTATTAAAGTGATTAAAGATAAATATCCCGGAATCGTAGTGTCTTCTTACAAACCCGACCGTTTTACGGGACCGGTTCTGTTTAATGGTAAAATTACTGATGATTACGGTTTCCATTCATTATCTTTTTTTGCAAAAAAATCAAATGAAAATAGTTTTCGGAAAATTGAACAGCTTAAAATTGAGAAAGATATAAATGAACAATATTTTAATTATTTAATAAATCCTGAAGATTTGGGTCTGAACCGCGGAGATCAATTAAAATATTTTTTTGAAGTTAGAGATAATGATGCTCCACACAATTTTAAACCTGCAAGAACAGCGGTTAATGTTTTGAAAATTCCTTCTGAAAACGATTTGGAAAGAATTTCAGATAGTACCTATGA
>WFZS01000066.1 GCA_015489465.1 Bacteroidales bacterium
AAATTATTGATGCTTTCCGGTATTTTATCAATGCCGGTTTTATACCTTGATACACTTAATTTTTAACGGCTTTTACAAACTCTCTTTTTCCGGGAGGTCCGGGAAGTTTTTCTATTTTGAATCCCACCGATTTTAAAGCTCTTTTTACAATTCCTTTACTTGAATATGTAGTTAATATACCGCCAATCTTTAACGAATCATATATTTTACCGAATATTTCTTCTGTCCACATTCCGGGCTGTGTTCCGGGCGAAAACGCATCGAAATATATAATATCGTAAAACTCTTTTAACGGGGTATAATTTTGTATTTTATCCGTTATGACTAAAATCGAGAAAAATTCAGAAATTGTTTTGATATTGTTTTCGGCGGAATGCATTTCTTTAAACAATTCACCGTTTAACCCTAATATTTCCGGATAATTCATACTGCTTATTGTTTTCTGATCTACCGGAAAAGCTTCTATCGAATGATAATTAATTTTAAGGTTATTTGCGAAAGCAAACTTATAAGTTAATAACGCATTCAGTCCTGTACCGAAGCCCACTTCAAAAATATTTATCTCCTTTTTTTGTTGCGCAACAGGTTTTAAGCCTGCATTAATAAATATGTGTTCCGATTCTTGTACGGCACCGAAAGTGGAATGGTAATGCTCATTAAATTTTTCGCTGAACAGAGTATCGGACCCGTCTTTACTTTTAATCTTTTTCAAACTCATATTTACAAAAGTAAAAATTGTACCTTTATATTTAACGGTTTAAGAAAGGGAATAATTTATTACTTTTACGCTTCGAAAGTTATAACTAAAAAAGAGAAAAATGTCAGGACATAGTAAATGGTCAACAATTAAAAGGAAAAAGGGAGCTTTGGATGCCAAGCGTTCCAAAATATTTTCAAAATTGATTAAGGAGATTACGGTAGCTGTAAAAGAAGGCGGTCCAGATCCGGACGGTAACCCGAGGCTTAGGTTAGCTATTGCAAATGCTAAGGGGCAAAGTATGCCCAAGGATAATATCGAAAGAGCAATAAATAAGGGTAAAGATAAAAATTCGGCTAATTTTCAGGAAGTTACCTACGAAGGTTATTTGCCTCACGGAATAGCCGTTTATGTTGAGTGTACAACGGACAACACTCAAAGAACCGTTTCCAATGTAAGGGCTATTTTCAATAAATACGGTGGAAGTTTGGGAACTAACGGTTCGTTGAAATTTTTATTTGACAGAAAAGGCGTTTTCGTTATTCCCAAAGGAGATATTGACGAGGAAGAATTTGAAATGGAACTTATAGATGCCGGTGCAGAAGATATTGAAGTTGAAGACGGTTATTTTCATGTTACAACTTCGATGGAGGATTTCGGACCGATGATGAAAAAACTTGAAGAACTGGGAATTGAGCCGGAAACTGCTGAGCTTCAAAGGATTCCTCACGAAACAAAAACATTACCCGATGAAGATGCCGAAAAAATAATGAAGGTTATAGATGTTTTTGAAGATGATGATGACGTTCAGAAAGTATGGCACAATTTGGAGCTTACGGAAGAGCAAATGGAAAAATTCAATTAAAGGATATTAAATTTTACAATAAAAAAATCCCGGTTAATGCCGGGATTTTTTATTTAAAGTTTATTTTGATTTAGTCGTTCTTGGTTAATAAATAAGCATCCTTTGCAATCATAAGTTCCTCATTGGTAGGAATAACCATAACGGTTATTTTAGAATTTCCGGTACTTAAAATAACCTCTTTACCTCTAATATCCATTTTTGAATCGTCGAGTTCAATTCCTAAAAATTCCAGACCTTTTAAGATATTTTTTCTTGTTTGGGTGTCGTTCTCACCAATTCCTCCCGTAAAAACAAGGATATCGAAACCTTCCAAAGCCGCCGCATAAGCTCCAATATATTTTTTAGCCCTGTAAGCATACATTTCAAGTGCCAGTTTAGCTCTGTGATTTCCCTCTTCCGCAGCCTTTTCCAAATCCCTCATGTCAGAAGATACTCCCGAAATACCTTGTAACCCCGAGAATTTATTTATAAGTGTTCTTACATAGTCGATATTTAAATTTTCTTTATCGGCAAAATGTAATACGGCACCCGGATCGATATCTCCTGTTCTGGTTCCCATTATTAATCCTTCGGTAGGTGTAAGTCCCATTGATGTGTCGTAAGATTTACCGTATTTAATTGCGGCAACCGACGATCCGTTACCAAGGTGGCATGTAATTATCTTTTTCTTGGAAATATCCGTGTCTAAAATTTCACAAGCGCGTTCCGCCACGTATTTATGACTTGTTCCGTGAAACCCGTATCTTCTTATCTTATATTTTTCGTACAAAATATAAGGTATTGCATATAGGTAAACATGCTCAGGCATCGTTTGATGATATGCCGTGTCGAAAACTCCAATTTGAGGAACATCAGGTAATAACGACATCATTGCGTAAATACCTTTAAGGTTCGGAGGATTGTGCAACGGAGCCAGCTCGGTCGATTTTTCAAGAGCTTCGATAACTTCATCGGTGATTTTAACACTTCCGCTGAATTCTTCACCCCCGTGAACTACGCGGTGACCTACGGCATCAATTTCGTCAAGACTTTTCAAAACCCCGTATTCGTTACTTATAAGTACTCCTAACAAATATTCGATACCTTGTTGGTGATCCATTATCTCACCTTCCAGTTTAACGTCTTTTCCGTCTTCTTTTGAAATTTTTATGGCACTCCCCTTTAACCCTATTTTTTCAACAAGGCCTTTTGCAAGAACCTTGTTTTTGGGCATTTCGAAAAGTTGGTATTTTATGGATGAACTTCCGCAGTTTAAAACTATTATTTTCATTTTTGCTTTTATTTAATTATGGCACAAGTGATTGTATTGTTTACCGGAGTACTCCCTTCGTAATTATAAAAACCTTTTCCGACACGTTTTCCTATAAAGTTAGCTCTTACAAGACGTTTTATGATTGGTGATGCTTTGTATTTTTTATCACCGTATTCGGCATAAAGGTTATCCATAAATTTTAGTATTTTGTCAAGGCCTATTCTGTCTGCCAACTCAAACGGACCTTCATTATAGCCCATAATTTCTTTCATGGTATCGTCAATTTCTTTAACAGAAGCAACACCTTCCATAAGTACTTCGCACGCTTCGTTAATTACCGGCAAAAGAATTCTAGTGCTTATGTTTCCCGGTGATTCGTGTATCACAATCGCCTTTTTGTTAATCATTTTAAGGAACCTTTTAATTATGTCCACGGTTTTGTCGGAAGTGTCGAGCGATCTCATCACTTCCACAATTTTTGTTTTATCAATAGGTTCGATAAAATGAACACCTATAGCCCTGTCTTTGTGTTTAAGGACCGCTGCAAGATCGGAAATCATGAGGGTGGAAAGGTTCGATGCGATAACAGTGGTACTTCTTACATGTTTTTCGATATTTAAAAATATTTCGCGTCTTATGTCAATCATTGTACCGCGCTGTTTCGAGCTGATGGTTTCAATGACAATATCGCAATCCTTGAAATCGGCATAATCAACCGAGCCTTTAATTCTTGATAAAATCAACCTTTTTTCAGAAGGTGTGATACCCCAATGTCTGATTTTGGAATCAAGTTTTAATTCGAGGTCAACAAATATTTCTTTTATCCGTTCTTCGGAAATATCGATAAAAACAACGTCCATACCGTATTGAGCAACGAGTAAAATAACCTGCTGTCCGACACTCCCCCCTCCTACTATGCCTATTGTTTGAATAGTCCCTTTGGGTTTGAGTTGTTTACCCAAGCTGAATTTTTCTAACTGATTCATTTTTGTTAATTTAATTGTTTTTAGTGTTTATAATCCGTTTGCTTGATTTGCAGTAATTGCAATCATGTTAATAATGTCATCAACGGAGCAACCTCTTGATAGGTCGTTAATAGGTGCTGCAAGGCCTTGCAGAATGGGACCGACGGCTTCGGCGTCAGCCAAACGTTGAACAAGTTTGTAAGCAATGTTTCCCGTTTCCAATGAAGGAAATATTAGCACGTTGGCTTTGCCGGCTATTTCCGAACCCGGTGCTTTTTTCTTACCTATCGACTCAACTATAGCGGCATCGGCTTGCAATTCACCGTCAATTTTAAGTTCAGGATTCATCTTTTTTGCAATATCCAAAGCTTCAAGAACTTTATCTACTTTCTCGTGTTTTGCCGAACCTTTGGTCGAGAAACTTAACATTGCAACTTTGGGTTCTATTGCCGCGATATTTTTAGCTGTTTTTGCTGATTCCACGGCAATTTCAGCAAGTTGTTGCGTAGTGGGGTCCGGATTTACCGCACAATCGGCAAAAATCATAATTCCGTTTTCGCCGTATTGTTTTTTATGTTCCGGAAGAATCATTATAAAAGCTCCGGAAACGGCACTAACACCGGGAAGTGTTTTAACAATTTGAAATGCAGGACGTAAAACGTCACCTGTAGCATTATCGGCTCCTGCCACTTCGCCGTCGGCAATGCCTGCTTTTATAAGCAGTACCCCTAGATAAAGAGGATCTTCAACAAGTTTCCCGGCTTGTTCCAAAGTCATTCCTTTTTTCTTACGAATCTCATAAAGTAGATTTGCCAGTTGGTCTTTTTCCTCGAAATTAACAGGGTCGATAACTCTTGCATTGTCAATGTTATCAAGTGAAAATTTTTGTGCTTGAGATTTAATTTCAGCGGGATTTCCGATTAAAATAATGTTTGCCAATCCGTTTTTTATTGAATAATCGGCAGCTTTCAGAGTTCTTTCTTCAGTGCCTTCCGGTAAAACTATTGTCTTGCCGGCTTTTTTGGCCATTTCATGAATCTTTTTAATTATATCCATTTGAATTTCAGTTATTTAAAATTTATTACTTATATGCTGCAAAAGTATTACTAATTTTGCACTTTATTTGGTGTTAAACATTTTTTAACACTTAAAAATCGGAAGTTTATAAAGGTAAAATTAATAATGGCAAATTTTGATATGACCGGGTTAATTGTTGATGTGTTAAACAAGTTAATGTCCATTATTAAGTTTATTGAAAATGATTTTTTTTTCGTAAAAGTTAGTTCCGGGCATTTTTTGCAACACGGAAAAGTAATTTTAAATCCTAAGCCACTTACATCTCCATATCCCGATTGGTTAGTTGTTTATTTTATGGTTCTTTCTTTTTTTATAGTGGTAATTTGGCATTATTTTCCCGAACGTTTTTACAAATTGGTATTCAGTGAAAATTCTCCTGTTGTAAAACGTTTCGGTTCCAGCAGGTTTACAAATCCCGGAATATTAACATATTTATTATTGCTTTTGACACTTTTGTCGAGTACAACGGTTACTTTGGTTTTTATATTCGACTATTTTTTCGGTGACAAGTTTTTAAAGGGATTGGATTTTTATTATATGCTCGGCCTTTTTGCCGGAGTTGTTTCCGTTTATTACATTTTACGTGTTATTTTAATAGTGTGGATAGGTTTTATTTTTGATACAAAAGAAATTTCCGGAGATATTTTAAAAAGATTTCTAAGGTTGGATATTATACAGGCAGTGGTATTAATTCCGGTAATTTTTATAATTTTTTATTCTAATACCATATTTACCGTAATGACTGCCGCATTAATAATTTCAGCGGTTATAGTTGCAAAATGGTTTCAGATTTTTTTTGTCGGAAAGAACTCCTCAAACGTTTTAGTTTACCATAATATTTTATACCTTTGCACCCTGGAAATTCTACCGGTATATTTGATGTTGAAAGTTGCTGAAATTGTGGGGCTTCCGGTAATATAAGGAATATAAAAGAGTTTAACCAAAAAGGGCAACATTGAAGAGAGTAAAAAAAATACTAATATCGCAACCTAAACCGGCTGATATCGAAAAAACACCTTACAGCGATATAATAGCAAAACATAATGTTAAAATTCATTTTGAGAAATTTATAAAAATTGAAGGAATTTCCTCGCAGGAATTCCGGAGAAGTAAGGTGTCTTTTAGTGACCATACAGCTGTTATTCTCACCAGTCGCCAGGCTGTTGACCATTATTTCAGAATGGCCAAGGAACTGCGATGTGAGATTCCCGACAAAATGAAATATTTCTGTATCTCGGAATCAACCGCCTTTTATCTTCAAAAGTATATTCAATACAGAAAAAGAAAGATTTTTTTCGGGAACCAGAAATTTATCGAGTTGATGGACTTGATAAAGAAAAATGCAGGCGAAAAATTTTTGGTGCCCTCATCTAATATTCATAAACAAAGCATGTTCGATCAACTCGATAAAGCGGGGATAAATTATGTTAAAGCCGTTTTGTATAAAACAGTGTCGGCGGATCTTTCTCATTTGAATATAGACGATTTTGATTTGTTAGTGTTTTTCAGTCCTGCTGGTATAAAATCGCTAATGGATAATTTCCCCGATTTTAAACAAGGCGATAAACTTATAGGAGCATTCGGAGCAACAACACAAAAAGCCGTTAAAGAAGCCGGGTTAACTCTTAATTTGCCTGCACCTACACAAACAGCCCCGTCAATGACAATGGCTATCGATCAGTTCCTTACAAAACAAGCTAAGGAACTTAGAAAAAAGAAATAAAAATTTTTTTGATATGAATACATACTTCGGTAATAAGACATTGTTTATTACTGGAGCTTGTAGTTACGTGGGTAAATTTCTTGTACAATATTTGTTGGAACAAAATTACCCGGGTAAACTTGTTCTATGTTGCCGTGATAAAGAAAAAGCGGTAAAACTTTTTGCAGACAATCAAAGAATTACTTTGGTTACCGCAAATTTGGAGAATCCTGAGTCTTACAAAGATATATTTGCTATACATAAACCGTCGTTTGTAATTCATCTGGCTGCCGTTGCAAGGTTTAAACAAGGTCAGGAAAGTCCCGTGAAAACCGTAAAAACAAACTTTTTCGGAAGTGTAAATCTTATTCGATTATCTGAAAACCAAGGGGTTGAAAAGTTCCTTTATATATCATCAAACCTTGCTAGAAATCCCAAAGGTGTAACGGGATATAGCAAATATCTTGTTGAAGCTTATACTAAACTCAATACTCTTAAGGTACAGGCAATTTCATTAAGGTTACCCAACGTTATTGACAGTCCGGATGCTGTTACACTGGTTTTTAAAAACCAGATAGATAAAAATTTGCCTGTTACGATAACGGATAAACGGATGTCGAGGAAATTTATCACTCCCGGAATGGCTGCCGAACAAATTGTTTTTACTTTGAAAAACGGGAAACACGGTGATATTTTCATCAATAACCGGCCCTCCACTCCTATTGTTGAGCTTGCTAAAGAGATGATAAAAAAATCGGGTAAAGATATTCAGATAAAATTTATCGGCGCAAGGCCCGGTGAAAAACTGGAGGAAGAGGATTATCCCGGGGACATGATTTTAGCTACAAAACATAATGAGTTATTTATATTGAAAAAAGATGTTCATTCCGGAAAAGAAGTAAAAGAAGTTTTGAATAAACTTTCGGAATATATACCTGCAGAAATAATGGAAGAAATTAACAAACTTTTGTTTAATAAAATTTAAACTTAAAAATTACGGCATACTTTTATTGATAAATTTGCCGTAAACGAATTAGAAAGAAAAAGTGTTAAAAAAAATCATAATATCATTATTATTTGTCATTTTTACATCAAATGTCTTTTCTGCCTGGATTTTGATCCCTATGGATAATTCTCAGACTAATCATTTGAAAAGTTACGGTATTGCTTACTGGGTTCTTGAAAAGGGTGTGGAAATAGAGTGGTTATTGAATTACCGGGGAGGAAGTTATCTTATACCTTACGACGAAAATATTGAAAACGAATGTATTGTAAGGAATGTTTCTTATCAGGTGATTTCAAATGCACAGGCTACATCAATCAGGCAAGAAATAGCCAGGCCGGATGTAAACATGGAGATAGTAAAATTGAATAAAGCTCCGAAGATAGCCGTTTATTCACCTAAAAACAAACAACCGTGGGATGATGCCGTAACTTTGGTTTTGACATATGCCGAAATACCTTATGACGTTATTTATGATGAAGAAGTTTTGGACGGTGTATTGCCGACATATGACTGGCTACATTTACACCACGAAGATTTTACCGGTCAGTACGGTAAATTTTGGGCGAGATACAGAAATTACCCTTGGTATATTGAAAATGTAAAAGCTGCGGAAGATATGGCTCATAAACTGGGTTTTAAAAAAGTTTCAAAACTTAAATTGGCAGTTGTTGAAAAAATAAGAGAATTTGTTTTGGGAGGCGGATATTTGTTTGCAATGTGCTCCGCAACGGATAGTTATGATGTTGCTTTGGCTGCCCGTAATACAGATATTTGTGATGTTATGTTCGACGGTGACCCAATGGACCCCGATGCTCAGCAAAAACTTGATTATTCGCAATGTTTTGCATTCAGGGATTTCAAAATAGTAACAAATCCGGCCGAGTACGAAATTTCGGATATCGATGTTACGGAAACAAGACCTAAAAGTATTACTGAAAGTAACGATTATTTTACTTTATTTGAGTTTTCCGCCAAATGGGATGTGATTCCTACAATGTTAACCCAAAATCACGTTAAAATTATCAAAGGTTTTATGGGGCAAACAACGGCATTTAACGAAAACTTGATTAAACCCGGTGTAATTATAATGGGCGAATTCAAAGCAGCCGGTGAGGCGAGGTACATTCATGGTGAGATTGGAAAAGGTTTTTGGACGTTTTACGGAGGTCACGACCCCGAAGATTACCGGCATTTAATCGGGGATCCACCTACTGACTTGAATTTACACCCCAATTCACCGGGATACAGGCTTATTCTTAACAATATCCTTTTTCCCGCGGCTAAAAAGAAAAAAAGAAAAACTTAATGGTTGAGATAAATCAGAAAATTACTTAATAATTATACATTTTTAAAGATTACTTTTGCATAAAATCAAATAAAATTATCGGAATGAAAAAAACAGCTTTAAACGAGATACATCACGAAATGGGTGCTAAAATGGTACCTTTTGCAGGTTTTGAAATGCCTGTTCAGTTTGAAGGAATAAACATCGAACACGAAACCGTTCGTAAAAAATTAGGTGTTTTTGACGTTTCGCACATGGGTGAGTTTTGGGTGGAAGGTGAAGGTGCGTTCGATTTGGTTCAGAAACTTACAACCAACGATGTTGCCGCTTTGGTTGACGGAAAAGTTCAATACACGACCTTTCCTAACGGTAAAGGCGGTTTGGTTGACGATTTGCTTGTTTACAGGTTTGGACCAGACAGGTATTATCTGGTTGTAAATGCCGCTAATATTGATAAAGACTGGGCTCATGTGAATAAACATAACACCGAAGGCGCCAAATTGACAAACGCTTCGGATGATATTTCACAACTTGCTGTACAAGGTCCTTTGGCTCTTAAAGCCATGCAGAAGCTTACCGACGAACCCGTTGTTGATATGCCTTATTATACATTTAAAGTGCTGACTTTTGCCGGTGTTCCGGATATCATTTTTTCTACTACGGGTTATACCGGTTCGGGCGGATGTGAAATTTATATGCCCAACGATAAAGCCGAAGAAATTTATAAAGCGGTATTGGAAGCAGGTGAAGAATTCGGAATAAAACCCATAGGTTTGGGAGCCAGGGATACATTACGATTGGAAAGCGGTTTTTGTCTTTACGGTAATGATATTGACGAAACCACTTCTCCCATTGAAGCGGGATTGGGTTGGATAACAAAATTTGTTCCCGGAAATAATTTTATTGACAGGGAAAGATTTGAAAAACAAAAAGAGGAAGGTGTTTCCAGACGGCTTAAAGGTTTTATAATGCAGGAAAGAGCGATACCGCGCCAGCATTATAAAATTTATGATGCCGAAGGCAGCGAAATCGGGGAAGTAACATCCGGAACGATGTCACCGATGTTAAAACAAGGAATAGGAATGGGTTATGTTGCCAAAGGTTTTTGGAAAGAAGGAACGGAAATTTATATAGGAATAAGAAATAAAAAAGCAAAAGCGGTCATCACAAAACCGCCTTTTTATAAGGGATAAAGGAAATATCCGTGTTTTAATTCAAGCCTCAACAAATTGTCGGGGCTTGTTTTTTTTATGTAATGTATCCGGTTATGTTATTTTTGCACGAAAAATAATATTAATGAATAAGACTATTGAAGTTTGTTTATCAACAAAACTGTATTCCGATAAATTAACAAAAGGTAAATTTAATACGGTAATAACAGATATTTTCAGGGCTACAACATCAGTAGTTGCTGCAATGGATTACGGTGTTAAAGCCATTATTCCCGTTGAAAATGTTGAAGAGGCATTTGCTTTCAAAGAACAAGGTTTTATTGTTGCCGCAGAACGCGAAGGTAAAAAACTCGATTTTGCGGATATCGGAAATTCCGCCACCGAGTTTTTTCAACCTCACCTTAAAAATCAAACTATTGTTTACAGTACTACCAACGGTGTTAAGGCAATACATAAAGCACGGGACGCTCAAAACATTGCAATGGGGGCATTTTTGAATATTTCCGCCGTCGCCGAATGGCTTGACAAACATTCAATGCCGGCGGTTATTTTCTGTTCGGGATGGAAAAATAAAGTTAACCTGGAAGATACTCTGTTTGCCGGCGCTTTAACGGAAATTTTGATCGATAATTACGGTTTCAGTACCGAATGTGATTCGGCCCATATATCTTTGGATATCTGGAAAACGGCTAAAAACGATCTGATGAATTATATTGAAAAAGCATCGCACCGTCATCGTTTGGCTCATGTGATAGACCGGAATTTACTTGAATATTCTTTGACAATAGACAAAAGCGACACCGTTCCGGTTTTTGAACATGGGAAAATTGTCAGGAATAACAAGAGTAACTAGTCATCCTTAAGTTTGTTCCAATTAGAATATCCGAAGATTTCCTTGCCTCCGTTAAAGTATTTTTCGATAAAAGTCAAAATTTTATATTTGGCTTTTTCATGTTTAAACTTTTTCCTTGCGACCTTTCCTTTTTTCGAATAGTTCAACTTATCTTTCCAAAAAAATTCTGATATTCTTTTTTCCATCACTTTAGGATGGGTTCCCTTAAAAAGCGGTATTTTACCCAACGGACCGTAGTCAAATTCGCCGGGTAATAATTTGTATTCTTTTGAAATCTTTTCTTTTCCGTGGTGGATGGAATCGTGTTCTTTTTTCTTCGATTGCATCATTTGCGGCGGACGAACCCAACCGTAATGGTAAATGTTAGCTCCAATGGGAACGACATTCAGTTTTTCTCCCTCATTTTTCAAAAACGATTGGGCATCGTTTCTGGAATAAATACCGGCATTGTTTCTTATTATTCTGATTTCATTTTTATACCATCCGTGAAAAGGCAGGTAATGGTCGTAATCTCCCCAAAAATGGTAATAATCGAAAAGAAACCCGTCAACCTCTTTTTTGTCAAGGTATTGTGAACAGGCTTTTTTAATTTTATCATAATCTTTTTCATGAATAACTTCGTCGGCTTGCAGGTAAAAGCACCAATCACCCGAACATTTACTAAGTGCAAAGTTTGTTTCTTTGGCAAATATCCTGCTTTTCACAAAGTCTTCTTCCGACCAAACCCTGTCGTATATTTTTATCTTATCGGAACCTATCGATTCTATCTCTTCTCTTGTTCTGTCGCCGGCATCACAATCTCCTAATGCCACAATAAATTCATCGACAACAGGCAATGCCGATAAAATGGATTCTTTTACGGGAAAATAAAATTTGGTGGCGTTTCTCACCATTGTGAAACCACTTATTTTCATGAATTTATCCTTAATTTGTTAAGGTACATTTGAACGACATTTTCAAGACCGTAATAAAGTGCATCGCAAATCAAAGCATGACCTATGGAAACCTCATCGGTCCAGGGGATGTTTTCAATAAAATATTTCAGATTGTCAAGGTTAAGATCATGACCGGCATTTAAACCCAAACCCAATTCTTTTGCCACTGTTGCCGCCCGTATAAATGGTTTTATTGCTTTTTCCCTGTTTTTCGGATAGCCGGAGGCATAACTTTCGGTATAAAGTTCTATTCTGTCCGTTCCGGTAAGTTTCGCACCTTCAACCATTTTAGGATCGGGGTCAACAAAAATCGAAGTTCTTATTCCCGCATCTTTAAATCTCGAAATAACATCAACCAAAAAATCTTTATGTTTTATTGTATCCCAACCGTGGTCGGAAGTAAGCTGTCCGGGGTCATCGGGAACCAACGTAACCTGTGTCGGTTTATATTTTAAAACCAAGTCGATAAACTTGGGAATGGGATTACCTTCAATGTTAAATTCCGTGGTAATCAATGGGTTTAACAACTCAACGTCTTTGTATGTAATATGACGTTCGTCAGGTCTGGGGTGAACGGTAATACCATGCGCACCGAAATTTTGAATGTCAACGGCAGCTTTTTGAACATCGGGCAGATTACCGCCTCTCGAATTTCGCAATGTAGCGATTTTATTTATGTTTACACTTAATTTAGTCATCTCGCATATCTTTTGAGCAAAAGTAAGATATTTGCATAATATTTTTCAAGTTTAAATATTTAAAGTAATGAGAGCTGTTGTACAAAGAGTGAATGAAGCATCTGTAAAAATCGATGGAAAAATTAAATCGGAAACAGGTAAAGGTTTATTGGTACTTCTGGGTATTGAAGATGCTGATGATATGGAAGATGTCAAATGGCTTACCGGAAAAATATCGAAAATGCGGATTTTTGATGATGAAAACGGAGTTATGAATTTGTCCGTTCAGGATATTGACGGAGAAATACTGGTAATCAGTCAGTTTACGTTACATGCATCCACAAAGAAAGGTAACAGACCTTCATACATACGGGCTGCCAGGCCTGAGAAAGCTATTCCGCTGTATGAAAGTTTTATCAAAGAGCTTGAAAAGTTAACGGGTAAAAGAATTGCAACGGGTGAATTCGGTGCTATGATGGATGTTTATTTGGTTAATTCGGGACCTGTAACTATTGTAATAGATACCAAAAACAAGGAGTAGGTTAACGCAACCAAGCACTTCCAACAACAATATAAACAGACCAGCTGTCACGACTGAAACCGGCATCCAAGCCCATTTTCAAGCCTAGTAATCTTGCAATCATATACCTGAAACCTCCTCCGGCATTCCATGCGTTGGCACCGGTGCTTTCACCAAAAATATTTTTGTTGAACGTTCTTCCGTAACCGCCGAAACCAACAACACTCCATCTCGGTTTTAGAATAAACTCCTGTTCCGTTTCAAAAAGAACTGTTTCCTTTCCTTGATAACGCATTACCGGAATTCCTCGCATATCAATAAAAGGAATGGAATAAAAAGGAGCGTCACCTGTGGAAATATATGTTGCCGCTCTGAAACCGGAATTCCAGAACTTTGTTACAGGTTGATACCATATTGAGAAAAACTTTAATGTTCCGAAATCTCTGTCACTTCCCAAAAATTCAAAATTTTGTAAGTATTCGGCATGTATTCTCCAGCCTTTTGCAGGAGAAAGGATGTTATTAAAGTTTTCAAATTCAGCTATTACTCCCACCCCACTGCTTGTAAGGTCAAAATCATCGGGATTAAAAAATTCCAAAAATTCGGGAAGGTCCAAACCTACTTTTATGAAAGTCAAAAGATATTTACCACCTATAAAAAAGTTACTGTTTTTTATCCTGAAAACAGCTTGTTGCAAAAAAATGTACGGTTTAATATTGAAACTTACAGGGTGTTCGGAAAGGAAACCGTCACCTTTGCCGTAATATTTCAGTTTTACATCGGCATATCCGAAAACACCGCGGTATCTTATATGGTCATCTTTCCAGAATCCCAAATAACCGGCACCGGCAAACCATGTTTTGTTTTTTGTGTATCCCGTTGCAAAACCCGTTATGTCGGGAGTTTTAAATTTACGGGAATTATCTTTCTTTTTAGGTATAAAAAACACTCCGGCTAACGCAGCCCCCACTCCTACAGCAGGTTCCGTTATTGGCGAAACAACAGGCAAAAATCCGTGCAAGTCAAAAAGGTAACTGCTAATATCAAAGGCTTTGTCATACGGGTCAATGAATCTTTTAGTTTTAGTTTCTTTAGTCTGAACGGAAGTAGAATCGGTTGGTTGTGAATAACCGTATCGACCGTAAAGAGTTGTAATGATTAAAAGTATTAATATTAATGATTTCCCGTTCATTGATTAGCGGATATTTGTTTGAAAAGCCACTTACAATAATAAAAAAACCCCACTTTTCAGCGAGGTTTTTTCAATTTTATTTTTTAAACGAAAATTTATTTTTTTACTGCATCCACGATAGCTTTAAAAGCATCCGGATGATTCATAGCAAGGTCTGCAAGCACTTTACGGCTCATCTGGATATCCTTTTTATGGAGTTTACCCATAAATTCGGAATACGACATACCGTGTAATCTTGCTGCAGCATTAATCCTTTGGATCCACAATGCTCTGAATGTACGTTTTTTTGCTCGTCTGTCGCGGTAGGCATATTGTAAGCCCTTTTCCAGCGAATTTTTCGCTACCGTCCAAACATTTTTTCTGCGTCCGAACTGACCCTTGGTCAATTTCATGAGCTTTTTTCTTCTGGCTCTTGACGCTACTGAATTAACTGATCTTGGCATCTTTTCTAAATTTTTTTCACTACAGCGTTCTTATTATTCAATAAGAAACTTTTCGAGCTGTAACAAAGTTAAACATCTGATTAATTAACTGCGAATCATGCGACGGATGTTCTTTTCATCCGCTGGGTCAACAATTGTGAAATAAGTCAAGTTACGTTTACGTTTTTTTGACTTTTTCGTTAAAATGTGACTTTTGTAAGCATGCTTCCTCTTAATTTTACCGGTGCCGGTTACCGTGAACCTTTTTTTAGCGCCGGATTTCGTTTTCATTTTTGGCATCGCTTAAATGAATTTAATTGATTTATACTTGTTTAAAAAATAAAATTTCTACTTTTTTGGAGCAATGATCATAATCATTCTCTTTCCTTCAAGTTTGGGAAGTTTTTCCACCTTTCCGTATTCCTCAACGGCTTCCGCAAATCTTAAAAGGATTAACTCTCCTTGATCTTTATAAATTATCGAACGACCTTTAAAGAAAACATCAACTTTTACTTTTGCACCTTCCTTGAGGAATTTGATTGCATGTTTTACTTTAAATTCAAAATCATGATCGTCTGTATTGGGACCCAACCTTATCTCCTTGACAACGACTTTTGCCGCTTTGGCTTTCATCTCCTTTTGTTTCTTTTTCTGTTCGTAAAGGAATTTTTTATAATCCATAATTTTACAAACAGGCGGATTTGCCGACGGGGATATTTCAACAAGGTCAAGACCCAACTCTTCCGCTTTTTGCAAAGCGTCACGAAGTTGATAAATACCGCTTTCAACGTTGTCGCCTACAAGACGAACAACAGGTGCGGTAATTCTTTCATTGATTTTGTGCGGGTCCTCTTTTTTTACAAAACCTCTTCTGGGACCTCGCCTTCCTCTAAATGTTGCTATTTTTAAACCCTCCTATTAATTTGTTAATAATTAGTTTGTTATTTAATATTCATAAGTCGTTCAACTTCTTCATTAATCATATCGGCAAAACTTTCTATCGACATTGTACCCAAATCTTCTCCGCCGTGTTTTCTTACGGAAACGGTTCCTTCTTTCTCTTCTTTTTCACCTACAATTAACATGTACGGTATCTTCTTCATTTCGGCGTCACGTATCTTTCTTCCCGTTTTTTCACTTCTTCCGTCTATCGTACCGCGAATTTCCGATTTTTTCAGCAAATGTAAGACTTTTTCGGCGTAATCCTGATATTTTTCACTGATTGGCAAAACAATAACCTGTTCGGGAGTAAGCCAAAGCGGGAAATTTCCTGCACAATGCTCAATTAATACCGCAACAAATCTTTCCATTGACCCGAACGGAGCACGGTGTATCATCACCGGACGGTGTTTTTCATTGTCGGCACCAATATACGTAAGGTCAAATCTTTCAGGAAGATTATAATCTACTTGAATTGTTCCCAACTGCCATTTTCTTCCAAGAGCATCACGAACCATAAAGTCCATCTTAGGACCGTAAAATGCAGCCTCACCGTACTCAACGGTGGCATTTAATCCTCTTTCTTCCGCAACTTCCATAATGGCTCTTTCGGCTTTTTCCCAATTTTCATCGCTACCGATATATTTTTCGGGATGTTCAGGGTCCCGTAATGAAATCTGAGTAATGAAATCATCAAAGCTCAAAGCTTTGAAAATTTGCATAATGATATCTATTACGCCGTTAAATTCGCTTTTTATCTGGTCGGGAGTACAGAAAATGTGTGCATCGTCTTGCGTAAAACCTCTTACTCTTGTTAATCCGTGAAGCTCACCGCTTTGCTCGTACCTGTAAACCGTTCCGAATTCAGCATATCTTATGGGTAATTCACGGTATGAGTGAGGTGTAACTTTGTAAATCTCACAATGGTGAGGACAGTTCATCGGTTTCAGGAAAAATTCTTCACCTTCCTGGGGAGTTTTTATGGGTCTGAAGGACTCTTCTCCGTATTTTTGGTAGTGTCCGGAGGTTTTGTACAGGTTAACATCTCCTATATGCGGTGTAATTACCTGTTCGTAGCCCGCGTCACGCTGAACCCTTTTAAGGTAATTTTCCAGAAGCTCACGCAATTTTGCACCTTTCGGTAACCATAAAGGTAAACCCTGACCGACATTTTCCGAAAAAGCGAAGAGTTCAAGTTGTTTTCCTATTATTCTATGATCTCTTTTTTTGGCTTCTTCAAGCATTTCAAGATACTCGGTAAGCTCCTTCTTTTTGGGGAAAGTTATACCGTAAATCCTTGTTAGTTGTTTTCTTTTTTCATCGCCTCTCCAATAAGCTCCTGCAAGTTTTAATAGCTTTATAGCCTTTATCGGCGATGTGTCGGGTAAATGCGGTCCTCTACAAAGGTCAACAAAATTACCTGTTTTATAGAAAGTTATTTCACCGTCATTTAGTTCGTTTATAAGCTCAAGCTTGTATTCATCACCTTTTTCGGTGAAATATTTTATCGCATCTTCCTTTGAGACTTCTTTTCTTATGTATGGCTGCTTTTGTCTTGCAAGCTCTTGCATCTTTTTCTCGATCTTCGGGAAATCCTTTTCGGATATTGAATATTCCCCGAAATCGATATCATAATAAAATCCGTTTTCAATATCGGGACCGATACCGAACTTAACACCCGGATAAAGTTCTTCGATGGCTTCAGCCATAAGGTGAGCTGAAGAGTGCCACATAGTAGCCTTACCTTCGGGGTCGTTCCATGTTAACAATTGAACGGTAGCATCTTCGTTTAAAGGTCTTGTAGCGTCAATAACCTCGCCGTTTACTTTGGCCGATAAAACGTTACGCGCCAAGCCTTCGCTAATATCTTTTGCTATTTGTAAAGCAGTAACACCTTTTTCGTACTGCTTAACCGAACCGTCGGGTAATGTTATGTTTATCATAATAATTGAAGTCTCAAAAAAATTGGCTGCAAAAGTATAAAAAATAGCTTATTAATCAACACTTTTACCAATTATTAACCTTAAAAAAAGATTATTCCAGTTTTAAAGCGTTAGGGACTTTTTCTTTTAACAATGAATGTGTTAAAACTTCCATCATATTATCCACATAAATGAAATCAAGTCCTTTTATATAATTTTCTTTAATGTCGTTAATATCTTTCTCGTTTTCTTTGGAAAGTATTATCTCTTTTATTTTGGCACGTTTGGCTGCCAGTATTTTCTCTTTAATGCCACCTACAGGCAATACTTTACCACGTAATGTTATTTCCCCCGTCATTGCCATTCTTGAACGTACCTTTCTTTGTGTAAACACTGATGCCAGCGCTGTCAGCATTGTTATTCCTGCCGAAGGACCGTCTTTTGGCGTTGCTCCTTCCGGAACATGAATGTGTACATCCCATTTGTTAAAAACTTCGGGATTTATATTCAACTCTTCCGCGTGTGATTTTAAAAAGTCGTAAGCAATAGTTGCCGACTCTTTCATTACATCACCCAAATTACCGGTGAGTTTTAACAATCCTTTACCTTTACTTAAACTCGATTCCACAAACAATATTTCACCACCCACAGGTGTCCATGCCAGGCCTATTACAACTCCCGGCACTTTGATATTAATGTCTTTATCCCTTTGATAACGTGGTGTTCCAAGAATTTTTACAATATCTTCTTTGGTTAATTTCACGTTATAAGGTTCGTTCATGGCGATATATTTAGCCCTGTTTCTTATAATCTTGGCAATTTGTTTTTCCAAAGTTCTCACCCCTGCTTCCCGGGTATAGTCGTCTATAAGTATTTCGATTATTTTTTTTGAAAATTTTACTTGATCCTTGGTAACTCCGTGTTCTTTAAGTTGTTTCGGAATCAAATGACGTTTTGCTATTTCTACCTTCTCTTCCATAAGATATCCGCTAAGCTCTATTATCTCCATCCTGTCGCGTAAAGCGGGATGAATAGTTGAAAGAGTGTTTGCAGTAGCTATGAAAAGTATTTTCGATAAGTCGTATTCAACTTCAAGGTAATTATCGTAAAACGCTATATTTTGTTCGGGATCAAGAATTTCCAGGAGTGCAGCTTGCGGGTCGCCACTGTAATTGTTGCCGCTAACCTTGTCTATTTCATCTAGCATGAAAAGCGGGTTTGAGGACTTTACTTTTTTCAGGCTTTGGATAATCCTGCCCGGCATAGCACCGATATATGTTTTTCTGTGTCCGCGCAGTTCGGCTTCGTCACGCACTCCACCCAGTGAAATACGTACATATTTTCTGCCGAGAGCTTTGGCTATGGATTTCCCCAAGGATGTTTTGCCTACCCCCGGAGGGCCAACAAAACAAAGTATGGGAGCTTTCATATCCTTTTTGAGCTTTAAAACGGCCAAAAATTCCAATATCCTTTCTTTGATATCCTCTAACCCGTAATGATCGTTTTCAAGAACTTTTTTGGCATGATTTAAATCAAGGTTATCTTCGGTGTATTCATTCCACGGCAGTTCCACCAAAAGTTCCAAATAATTGAGTTGTATGGAATATTCGGCTGCCGAAGGGTTCATCCTTTGCAGACGTGCCAGTTCGCTTTCAAAGACTTCGGCAACATGTTCGGGCCAGTTCTTTTTAGCGGCTTTTTCTTTTAATTCGTTTATTTCCGTTTCGTGAGGCGAGCCGCCGAGTTCTTCTTGAATTTTTTTAAGTTGTTGGTTCAGAAGGTAGTCGCGTTGCTGTTTATCCATTTCAACCTTTACCTTCTTTTGTATCTGGTTTTTTAGTTCCAGCATTTGGAGCTCTTTGGTAAGCTGCTCCAAAACTTTTGAAGCTCTTTCCTCTATGTCGGTAATTTCAAGTAATTTTTGTTTGTCCTTGGTATCCATGCTCAGATTGGACGAAACAAAGTTTACCAGAAATACGGGACTTTCTATGTTTTTTAAAGCAAAAGCCGCTTCCGAAGGCATTTCGGGTGACTTTTCCACTATCTGGATTGCAATATCTTTTACGGATTCAATAAGAGCCTTGAAAGATTTGGTTTCGGGATATTTCGTGGAAGTTTCGTAATTGCTGACTTTTGCCTTAATATAGGGTTCAAATTGAGTTATACTTTCGATTTTGAATCTTTTTTTGCCCTGAATTATCGCTGTGGTATTGCCGTCGGGCATTTGCAATATCTTTATAATCCTCGCAACAACACCGACTTTGTATAAGTCGTTTTCACCCGGTTCTTCAATATCGGCATCCACCTGGGTTACAACACCGATAGTTTTGTCACCGGAATATGCGTCTTTGATAAGTTTAATTGATTTTTCCCTGCCCACGGTGATAGGTATCACTACACCGGGGAAAAGCACGGTGTTTCGTAAGGGTAAAATGGGTAATTCTTCGGGGATTTTTTCTTCGTTCATCAATTCTTCATCTTCCGAAGACAGAAGAGGAAAAAATTCCGTTTCTCCTTCCAAAATATCTGAAAAAAATATGTCTTTCATAGGCCTGTTACGTCAATTTGTCACATTAACAAAATAAATATTTAAAAGCGGCTGCAATATGTCGTTGATTTACAGTCGCTTTTAAATAAAATTACGGGTTTTGTTTTTTATTACGAAGATAAGGCAATTTACGTGCCATCGCGGTAAAAAAGGAAGATTTAACTTTTATTTAATGTTTTGTCATAAATATATGTCAGTATATCCTTTTCTATATCCGTTAAATGCAAACCTCTCCTTTTCATCATTGCATCGGCAACGGCAAAAGCTTTTCGTAAAATAAACGGTCTGAAACCTTTTGAGCTGTCACCCCAGGAAAATGACGGTATAAAATTCTTTTGATAATCGGCACCGTAAATATTACATGAAACTCCTACAACGGTTCCCGTATTAAACATTGTATTTATACCGCATTTGGAATGATCTCCCATTATCAAACCGCAAAACTGTTGACCGGTATTTACAAAACCGTTTTTTTCGTAAGACCAGAGTTTTACGGTATCATAAGTATTTTTAAGATTTGATGTGTTGGTGTCGGCACCCAAATTACACCATTCGGCGATAACCGATTGTCCCATAAAACCGTCGTGGGCTTTATTGCTGTATGCAAAAAAAACGGAATTATTTATCTCGCCCCCGACTTTACACCAAGGACCGACCGTGGTATTGGTATAAATTTTGGCATCCATTTTTACCACTGAATTGTCTCCTAAGGAAAAAGGTCCTCGTATTTTGGCACCCTCCATTATTTCGGCGTTTTTACCGATATACACCGGACCGTCGGTAGTGTTTATGAATGCATATTCAACTTTGGCACCTTCTTCCATAAAAACAAGTGAAGGGTCTCCGATAACAAAGTTGTTTTTACTTAAAGGTTGAGATTTTCTGCCCTTTGTAATTAGGTTAAAATCGTCAACAATTGCAACTCCGTTATTGCTGTAAATATCCCAGGGATAATGAATTGATTTAATGTTTTTCTCGTAGTTTTTGACAACTTCCGTTTTAAAATTTTCAATATTGTCAAATGCCGGGATATCATTTTTTTTTACTCTCGCAGCTATGAGTTTTCCTTCTTTTGTAATGCTCTCACCGGGGTTAAGTGAATTAACTGCTTCAATAAGTTGTTTATCGGGCAAAACCGAGCCGTTTATCAAAATATTATCATCTTCGCTATTTAAAGGGTATTTGAGTTTCAAATAGTCTTCGGTTATTGATGATGTTTTCGAACCGAGGTAAAACTCCCATTTTTCGCGGATTGTGAGAATGCCTGTTCTGATATCGGCAACCGTTCTCATATAAACCAAAGGCAGTAAACTTTTCCGGTGTGTATCGAACAAAACGTAATTCATAATTAGTATTTTTTAGTGTTGTTATTCGGGTAGTGTTAAAAATTATATCTGTTGTCTTCTATCAATTTTCCGGCAACACGTCTTCTGGCTTCTTTTACGTTAAATGGATTTAATGACGTTAGTTTGTCAAGTAATGTTTTCAGTTTATCGGCTTCTTCACCTTCCGCAAAAGAACCGATAGCGTCAAGAGCCGAGCCGTAAATCGATTTTGTAAGATTGTGTGTTAATATATCGAGGATGTCTTTATAAACGGAAATATTATCTTTTAATCCTTTTTTATCAATTTTTTCAACCCTAAGCAGTGTAGATTCCATAACATACAAATTCATCATCATGTCTGAAAGGTTCATTAAAATCTCCTCTTCAAACATCAGTTTTCTACCGAATTTTTCCTGAACCAAAGGAATAAGGTAGAGAGTTAGTTTTTTAAGATTTTTGATTAAAGCATGTTTGTCATTGTAATATTCACCGGTAAAGGCTTCGGGTTCAAGATTCTTTTTGATTTCTTCAATTTTTTCGTAAAGGTCTATTTTATGCTTTTTACCTTTTTTTGTAATGGAATCAACGGCAATAAGTCTGTTGATTTCATTGGTTCCTTCAAAAATCCTGTTAATTCTTGAATCCCTGTATCCCCTTTCAATGGGAGTTTCTGCAGAATATCCCATTCCACCGTGAATTTGAACACCTTCGTCAACAATGAAATCCAAGCTTTCCGAGCCGTAAACTTTAAGCATTGCACATTCCGGTTCGTATTCGGCAATCCCCTCAATGTTAGCGGCTCCGTACTCTTTTCCGCTTTCCAGAAATTCATTTATCGTATCCTCAATATCTTTACTCGCACGATATACGGCCGATTCGTTTGAAAATGTTTTAACGACCTGATCGGCAAGTTTTTGTTGAATTGCTCCGAACGAGGAAATAAGCGAACCGAACTGCTTACGTTCATTAGCGTAATTTACTGATTGGTTAATGGCTCTTCGCATTGCTCCTATTACCGTTGCTCCCAATTTTATTCTTCCCACATGCAAAATATTAAGAGCGATACGAAAACCTTCGCCTCTTCTACCCAAAAGATTTTCAACGGGAACTTTTACATCGTTAAAAAATATTTGTCTTGTTGACGAACCTTTTATCCCCATTTTATTTTCCTCCGGATTCATCGTAATACCTTCCCAATCGGCTTCCACCAAAAACGCACTTAATATCCTGTCGTTTTCTATTTTTGCAAAAACGGTAAGCAGATTTGCAAATCCGGCATTTGTTATCCACATCTTTTGTCCGTTAAGTATGTAATGTTTTCCATCCTCGGACAAAACGGCTTTTGTTTTACCTGCATTGGCATCGGAGCCTGCACCCGGTTCGGTAAGACAATATGAAGCAAGCCATTCGCCTGTTGCCAATTTACTCAAATATTTATCGTGTTGTTCTTTGTTTCCGTAGTACAACAACGGCAATGTTCCTATTCCAGTGTGAGCCATGAAAGCAACCGAAAACGAATAGGCGGAGCCTATCTCTTCATTCACTTTCATATTTGTCAAAAATGATTGTCCGAAACCTTCGTATTCTTCGGGAACGGAAATACCGAGAAGACCCAATTCTCCTGCTTGTTTAAGCAGTTGAGGCATTAAACCTTCTTTATGATTGTCTAAGTCGTCAAAATATTGTGCTACCTGAGTTTCTATGAAATCGGAGCTTGATTCGGCAATCATTCTTTGTTCTTCGTCAAATTCTTCGGGAATAAAAACGTTTTCGTAGCTAATGTCTTTGATTAAAAATTCGCCACCTTTTAACGATGCTTTTGTACTCATAATAAAATAAATTAAATTTACCCTTCAAAGATAAAATTTGCTGGATATTAATCAATGATTTTATGAAAAATATAGTTGTATTATCGGGAGCGGGTATAAGTTCGGAAAGCGGATGTAACACATTCAGGGATAGTAACGGTCTGTGGCGAAAATACAGAATTGAAGAGGTTGCATCGCCCGTTGCATGGAGAAATAACCCTGAACTGGTGCTCGAATTTTATAATGAAAGACGTAAAAAACTTTTTGAGGTTGAACCCAATGCCGGGCATAAAGCGTTAGTGGAATTGGAGAAAAAATACAATGTTAATATCATAACGCAAAATGTTGACGATTTGCATGAGCGGGCAGGTTCAACTAATGTACTTCATTTGCACGGTGAACTGAAAAAAGCAAGGAGTACTTGTGATCCCGACCTTGTTTATGAATTGGATTCGTGGGAATTGAAACTCGGTGATTTATGTGAAAAAGGTTGTCAATTACGACCGCATATAGTATGGTTCGGCGAGCCTGTTCCCATGTTTGAAAAAGCTATTCGTATAGCTTCAAAAGCGGATATATTTATTGTTGTAGGGACCTCTATGGTTGTATATCCCGCAGCTTCATTGATAAATTACGTTCCTTTAAATGCTAAAAAATATTACGTGGATCCCAATGCGGGAAATCTGGTAGGTATAAATGACCTGCATATTATAAAAGAAAAAGCGGGAACAGCTTTGCCCCCGCTTGTGAAAAATCTTTTGGAAAGTTAACCGCTTTGTTTTATTGATATCTTACGGGATATTTATACATTATTTGACTTATAATCCTGTTAACTTTCTTTTCGGTTGCAGGTTTAAGAGGATCTAATTCCCCTACTCCAACACCTTGCCAAATCAATTTCTTTTTGTGTGTATCGAAAACATCTATTATGATTGTTCCTTCAATATAATCTCTTGCAGTTACCGATGTTCCGTAATAAGGAGGTGCAACAGGTCCGTACCATGCCCACGGATAACCGTAATAATATCCGTAATGACCGTAATAATCCGTATAATATTGATAATCGGTTTTCTTTTTGGCGAGAATATACGTATTAACTCCCAAGTCGGCATCTTTCAAATCCGGAACGTATTTATACCCTCTTTTAATCATTTCCGTTTTAAGTGCGTTAAGTATCATATCCCTTGTAAAAGGACTTACAATGGAATCGTTATGAGGGTTCCATGGTAACAATGTAAAGGTTTTATATTGTTTAAAGTCGACATTTTTATCATAATTTGCTGAAACCCTGACGGTAGAACAACTTGTAACAAACAAAACTCCCATTACGGAAAGTAAGAACAATAGCTTTTTCATCTTTTTTACTTATAATGTTAATAAAATTCGAACTTAACTTTATCAAATTCCATACCGAAATCAAAATTGGTTAATTTTGCCGGACAAAAAATTAAAGTATGAAAAAGTCGGCATTAATATTAATAACCGTTGTATTAGCAATATTTTTAATATCATCTTGTAAAAAAGGTTGGGATCCTGAAGAGCAAAAAGTTATTGATCATCAGATTATTGAACAATATGTTAAAGAAAAAGGTTTAAACGGTCAGTTTACCGATTCAGGATTGTATTACGAGATTTTGGTTCCGGGGACGGATGCCAAGCCTAACATAAGTTGCAATGTTACTGTTAAATACAAAGGATACTATACCGACGGTGAAGTTTTTGACGAAGGGACCGTTAATGATTATCCTTTATCGAGGTTAATCGACGGCTGGAAGGAAGGAATCCCCTATATCGGAAAAGGCGGTAAAATGATTTTGGTAATACCTTCACATCTGGGATACGGCCATAACCCTCAAGGAAAAATCAGAAGTGATGCCGTTTTGGTATTTGATGTTCAGCTTATTGACTTTACTTATTGATAAATTACTTATTTTAGACATAATTTTAAAACCGAAATTATGTCACCCCGTCAATCTCATATTCTGGAAGAAATAAAAAGGTACTGTGCATATTCGGAAAGATGCGTGCAGGATGTAAAAAACAAACTTAAAAGCTGGAGGCTTGAAGAACATGTAATTGCAGATATAATCGGAGAGTTGGAGAAAGAAAATTTTATCAATGAAGAGAGGTATGCAAAACTATATGCCGTAGGGAAATTGAGAAACAATAAATGGGGAATCAATAAGATAATTTACAACTTGCAACAAAAAGGTATTCCTGAATTATATATCCAAATAGGAATTAGTTCAATAGATAATGATGAATACATAAATGTTTTAAAATCAGTATTAAATTCTAAAAAGATTGACGAGAAGGACGAGTGGAAAAAAAACAACAAGTTGGTAAATTATGCAGCACAAAAAGGGTTTCAGCCCGAATTGGTTTGGAAAGTAATAAAAGGAGAAATATAAAATTATGACGCAAGTACCAGATGATTTGACAATGACAAAACCGGTTTTGGAAACGGTAACGATAGCACAAGAGTTTTGTTATTATTTTGACGATATAGACCCGAAATCACCCGAAGGGATTTTAAATTTTATTCACAGGATTTTACCTTTACTTTATTTAAAGGCAACGTTTTTACCCGATATTGAAGTTGAATACCCCGAAGCCAATGAAAAGTTTGTTACGCCCGAACAGTGGGAAGAGCTTTTTTATGCTTTACGCGAAAAGTTCGGCAAAAAGGATGAATATTATATAATAGATCCTCAATATATCAATGAAACCGAGCCTCTAAAAGCAAGTCTGTCTGAAAATATTGCGGATATTTATCAATCGATGAAAGATTTTATCCTTCTCTATAAAAAGAATACTTTGGCACACAGGCAAAATGCCGTTGCCGAGTTTAAATATTCGTTTCAAACACATTGGGGATACCGTGTCGGAAACGTTATTCCCAAAGTTCATCACATGCTTTACGAAGATAAAGCCGAACCGCCACAATACCAGCAAACTTTGGATTTTATGTAAAATATATTTAACAAAAAACCCGCATTTAATACTTAGACGCGGGTTTTTGAAAAATTATTTATTTATCAATTAATTCTTTTGCTTTCTCAAAAGCTTCATTCAATCCCGAAGGGTCTTTTCCGCCTGCAGTGGCAAAATGAGGTTGTCCTCCTCCTCCGCCTTTTACGGATTTTGCGATTTCTCTAATAATGTTTCCCGCATGAAATCCTTTTTTTGCCAATTCGTCCGAAATACCCAATATTAAATTAGCTTTTCCGCCGTTTTCAATTCCTATTAACGCAAAGACATTATCCGCTTTGGCTCTTAATGTATGAACCAAAGATTTTGCACCGTTCATATCAAGATTAACTTTTGCCGCGATAAACTTAATATCGCCGATGTTTTGCGCTTTTTCGAACAGCTCGTTTCCGAGATTGGCACTCTTTTCTTTGACAAGTTTCTCCAGTTCCCTATGAAGTTTTGCATTTTCTTCTATTAAAGAAGATACATTTTGAACAATATTAACGGAATTTTTAAACAGTGATTTTATTTTTTTCAGCGTTTCCAGGTTTTCATTGACAAATTCTTCAGCTTTTTTACCCGTTACCGCCTCAATACGGCGTATCCCGGCAGCTATACCTCCTTCAGAAACAATTTTAAACAGGCCGATGTTACCCGTTCTGTCAACATGCGTACCGCCGCAAAGTTCCACCGAATATTCCGGGTCGAAGGTAACAACCCTCACTTTATCGCCGTATTTTTCACCGAATAGAGCCATTGCTCCCATTTCTTTGGCTTTGTCAACCGGAACATCCTGTTTTATGTTAGCCTTTATATTTTCACGTATTTTATCATTAACGATGCTTTCAATTTCTTTAATTTCTTCATCGGTAACCTTTGAAAAGTGTGAAAAGTCAAACCTTAAACGGTCAGGTGAAACCAACGACCCTTTCTGTTCAACATGTTTACCGAGAACTTTGCGTAAAGCTGCATGCAAAAGGTGCGTGGCACTGTGGTTATTTGCCGTCAGATTCCTTTTTTCCTTATCAACAATAGCCTTAAACTCTTTTTCAGGATACCTAGGTTCCTTATCTACAATGTGAACGATAAGGTTGTTTTCTTTTTTTGTGTCCGAAACGTTCAAAGTTTCTTCGTCAGAAACCAGCTTTCCGCTATCGCCTACCTGTCCACCCGATTCGGCGTAAAAAGGTGTTTTGTCAAGAACTACTTCATAAACGGTCTTTTTCTTGGAATCCACTTTTCTGTACTTAACTATTTTTGACTTTGTTTCAAGGTTATCGTATCCCACAAATTCGGTTTCGGTACCGGGTATAAACTCCACCCAGTCGGTAGCATCTTTGGAAGCTGCTTTTCTCGACCTCTCTTTTTGTTCTGCAAGACCTTTTTCAAACTCATCCATATCAACATCATAGCCTTTTTCTTTTGCCATAAGACGTGTTAGGTCAATCGGGAAACCGTAAGTATCAAACAGTTCGAAAGCAAATTTTCCGTCAATTATCTTTTTATCGGGATTTGCCGCAATGTATTGTTCAAATTTGCGTATCCCTTGCGCCAGTGTTCTTAAAAATGCGTTTTCTTCTTCTTTTATAACATTTTCTATAAGTGTTTGTTGACTTTTCAATTCCGGAAAAACATCACCCATTTGCTTTACCAACACAGGAACAAGTTTAAAAATAAAAGGCTCCTCGAATCCCAAAAAAGTAAAACCGTACCTTACCGCTCTCCTTAGTATTCTTCTGATAACGTAGCCGGCTCCGGTGTTTGAAGGAAGCTGACCGTCGGCAATGGCAAAAGAAACGGCTCTCAAATGGTCGGATATTACCCTCATGGCAATATCTTTTTCTTCGTCAACACCGTATTTAACACCCGCCATTTCCGAAATTTTAGCGATAATAGGTGTGAAAATATCCGTGTCGTAGTTTGATTTAACCCCTTGCAGAACCATTGACAACCTTTCGAAACCCATTCCGGTGTCAATATGCTTTGACGGTAACGGTTCCAATTTTCCGTTTGCCAAACGGTTAAATTCGATGAAAACAAGATTCCAAATCTCGATAACCTCGGGATGATCTTTGTTAACAAGTTCTTTTCCAGGTTTTTGTTTTTTCTCTTCTTCGCTTCTAAGGTCTATATGAATCTCTGAACAAGGACCGCAAGGACCCGTATCGCCCATTTCCCAAAAATTATCTTTTTTTGAACCGTATAAAATTCTGTCTTCGGGAATTATATTTTTCCAAAATCCGTAAGCTTCGTTGTCGGCATCCATATTATCCTTTTCATCACCACCGAAAACGGTAACATATAAATCCTCTTTGTTGATTTTGTAAACTTCCGTAAGAAGTTCCCATGCCCACTCTATTGCTTCCTTTTTGAAATAATCACCGAAAGACCAGTTTCCGAGCATCTCGAACATTGTATGGTGGTAAGTGTCGTGTCCGACTTCTTCAAGGTCATTGTGTTTTCCCGAAACCCTTAAACATTTTTGAGTGTCTGCAACGCGCGGATATTTTGGAGGTTTGTTGCCAAGAAAAATGTCTTTAAATTGGTTCATTCCGGCATTTGTAAACATAAGTGTGGGGTCGTCTTTAACAACCATTGGTGCCGAAGGAACTATTTTATGTCCTTTGCTTTCAAAAAAATCCAAAAATGTTTTTCTAACTTCCGCTGATTTCATTATTTTATGTTGATTTATAATACGTTAACTTTACAAAGCTGCAAATTTACTCGAAATTATTAATTTTGCAGCCCAATTCAAAAACTTAATGGCAAAAACCAAGTACATATTTAACGAGGAAAAACAGACTTATGAACCCGTAAAGACAAGTCATGCCAAAAGGGTTTTCCACCTGTCCGTTTTTCTTTTATCATCCGTTGCCGTCGCTACATTGATTTTTGTTTTGTCGTTTACACTGTTTACCTCACCCAAAGAAAAGATTCTGGAACGTGAGTTGGCTAATTATAAATTACAGTTCAAAATAATGAACGACAGGCTTGATAATATGCAAAAACTGCTTGATGAACTTGCCGATAAAGACGATAATATATACAGAGTGATATTTGAAGCGGACCCTATACCCGGTGAAGTGAGAAAGGCGGGAATCGGAGGTGCCGACAGGTATTCCAAACTTAAAGGTTACGATAACTCCGAACTTCTGATAAAAACGGCTAAGAAACTGGATAAAATAGCAAGTGAAATTTATGTTCAATTGAAATCGTATGATGAAGTTTATAAGCTTGCCAAAGAGAAGGAAAAAATGTTGAGAAGTATTCCGGGAATACAACCTGTTAAAATTTCCGATTTGAAACGTATTTCATCGTATTACGGATATAGAATAGACCCGATTTATAAAGTAAGGAAATTCCATTCCGGTATTGATTTTTCAGCACCGGAAGGAGCACCGGTTTTTGCCACTGCCGACGGTGTTGTAAAACGTATCAGACATTCCAGAAGAGGTTACGGTAATACGGTATTGATTGATCACGGTTACGGTTACGAAACATTTTATGCCCATCTGAGTAAGATATTGGTTAGAAGAGGGCAAAAAGTAAAACGGGGTCAAAAGATAGGATTGGTGGGAAATACGGGTAAATCAACGGCTCCTCATGTGCATTATGAAATTTGGAAAAACAATAGAAAAGTTAATCCTATTTATTATTTTTACAATGATTTGAGTCCCGAGGAATTTGATGAAATGTTGACACTTTCTAAAATTCCGAACCAGTCTTTGGATTAGAAACTGCAAAATGGCAAAAAAACTCTTTTATAAAATCGGAGAAGTTGCTGAAATGTTTAACGTAAACACTTCGTTAATACGATATTGGGAGCAGCAGTTTGATTTTATCCGTCCGAAAAAAACAAGAAGCGGCATTAGAAAATATACCCAAAAGGATATAGATAATTTCAATATAATTTATCATCTTGTAAAAGAGAAAGGACTTACGATAAAGGGAGCCAAAGAATACATCCGCGAAAAAAAAGAGAATGAAGATATCGACAAACTTCAGGTGATAAACACTTTAAAAAGAACAAAAACCTTTTTGAAAGAGGTTATGGAATACCTTGATGCAAAATCTCTAAACGACGAAGATTTATAGTTAATATTCCCCGATAAATCCCATTATTATTTACATTTGACCTCCAAACTAAAAATAGAGGTTCATGAGAAAGTTTATTTCGTTAATATTATTTGTTTTAACAGTTGTTCAGCCTGTTTTTACACAAACGCAAAGCGCTGCCGAAAGCAGGAAAAAACTTTTGAAGATGCAGCTTGATTACAGGTTTAAGGGGGGACTGTACACTTTTGAAAATCTATTTTATAAAACGGTAAAATATCCTGAAATAGCAACGGATAACTGTATCCAGGGAATTATAATAGTCAGCTTTAAGGTAACATGCGACGGTAAGATGTCGATGATAACCATAAAAAATCCGCTGCATTACGGTATAGATGAAGAGGTTAAAAAGTTTTTCGGTACATTGGAAGGAAAATGGAATACTTGTAAAGATCCCAAATATACCCATTTCGAAATACCTATTCAATTCAAATTGGAAGGTACTCAAATGAATGCAGATGATGCTTTAATAGTTTTTGAAAGTAAAAATCCGGGATATATTTGCCATGGTGACGATTATTACCTGGAAAGAGCCAAAAAATATCTCGACAAAGGTAAAGGCAGAGCAGCCATAGAGTACATAAACACGCTTATCAAGCACGATCCTTACAATATGGAATATTACGAAATGAAAAAGAAAGCCATAGGAATGCTTGATAAAAAATCCAAAAAGAAAAAGAAAAAAAAGAAGAAGAAATAATCCGCTTTGATGCTTGAAGCAATTGAAAAAATAGATAAATCCGTATTACTCTGGATAAACGGACATCATTCGGTTTTTCTGGATAATATTATGATTTTTGCGAGCGGTAAACTTTCCTGGCTTCCGCTTTACGTAATTTTATTGTTTTTAATATTTCGCGACTTTAAATGGAAGACACCGCTAATTTTGATATTTATCGCTGTAGCTATCACATTAAGCGATCAAACTTCGGTGCATCTTTTTAAAAATGTTTTTCAACGTTTACGTCCATGCCATCAACAGGAACTGATTAATATGTTACGGTTGCCCAAAGGATGCGGAGGAATGTACGGTTTTGTGTCGTCACATGCTGCAAACAGTTTTTCTTTTCTAACAATTACGGCTTTATTATTTAAAAAAAAGTGGTTGACTTTTATTCTTATTTTTTGGGCTTTGTTAATCGGCTACAGCCGGATATATCTTGCGGCACATTTCCCTACGGATGTTTTATCCGGTTCATTATTGGGAATATTAACGGGTTATGTGGCGTTTTATCTTTATAAAATAACGGATTCGTTGATAGAGGCAAGGAAAGAAAACAATTATAAAGCCCCTCAATCATAAAATTCAATCGACACCCTGTCGTTTTTTCTTAATCCCAACAATCCCGAAGCATTGGCTTTGTTAATAGCTATTTCGAGCAATCCGGAACTGTTGAACAATGCTACAATATGCTGGTCCGGAACATCACTGTATTGTTCATGTATTACGGTAATTTTTACATTTCTGAAAACAATTACAAACTTTCTGCCGTTCACAAGCGACTCAAACAGTTTTTTCGAAATATTTACCACCGCATTTTCGTAACCGTCAACATGTATTACCGTACCGCGAATATATTCGTTGGAATAAACCGGTTGGATGTCCAATAATTCTTTAAATTCCTCAATAGGCTTGGCTATTTCCGTAATATCACCGCCGTTAGCCAGGTGAGCAGCTGCATAAACGAAACGGTCACGTTCGGGAAAAATATATTTGAATTCACCGTTTATTTCCTTGTAAGGTATGGTAAGCTCGTAAATCGCTTCAACGTCATTGAGCGGAGCAATCATTGAAAAAATACCGTTGTCGGCTCCGATAAAATAGTGTGATTTGTATTTTACTATCAGATGAGACTGAATTTCATTATTGTTGGCATATTCTTCCGAATCCACACCCAAAATATGTATTGAGCCTTCCGGAAAGAATGAAAATGCATTTTTGATTACATAACCCGCATGGTTTATATCGAAATTTTCTATATCATGCGAAATATCCACTACCCTGACATCAGGAATCAAAGAGTATAGCTTTCCTTTAACAGCTCCTGCAAAATAATCCCTGTTACCCCAATCGGTTGTCAGGGTTACAATCTTGCTACTATTTTTTTCTTTTTTTTCAGTCATTATTTAAGCATCAAAATTATAAATTTTAAGAGAGATTTAATTAAAAAAGTAATAATTTTGCATAACACTAAAAATCATCAATTTAATTTTAATCCCCGTTAATGAGCGAAACGGTAATTCAAGTAGATATTGACAGTCCCATTGATCTATACGGTCCCGGTGATAAATATCTAAATCAGATCAAAGAAATTTTTCCGAAACTTAAAATTATAGTAAGAGGCGAGCTGATAAAACTTATCGGCGAACACTCCGAAATAATGAGGTTCGAGAAAAAATTCGACCTTTTATTGGTGCATTACGACAAATTCGGAAAAGTTACGGAAAACGTGATAAACAGCATAATGCGCGAGGATAATTACGACAGCACATCGATAAAAGATGCTAACGGTGATGTGTTGATTTACGGAAGAAACGGAAAGCTTGTCAGAGCGCAATCACCCAACCAAAAAAAGATGGTTAAAAGCATTGATAAAAACGATATGATTTTTGCCATCGGACCCGCCGGAACCGGAAAAACATACACTGCCGTGGCACTTGCGGTGAGAGCTTTAAAAAACAAAGAGATAAAGCGTATTATTTTAACACGTCCCGCTGTGGAAGCAGGTGAAAGTCTTGGGTTTTTACCGGGTGATATGAAAGATAAACTTGACCCCTATCTTCAACCTTTGTATGATGCTTTACGCGATATGCTCCCGCAACAAAAGCTACTCTCCTATCTCGAAGACGAAACCATTGAAATTGCACCCCTTGCATACATGCGCGGACGAACTCTGAATAATGCTTTTGCAATCTTGGATGAAGCTCAAAATGCTTCCGAGAATCAGATAAAAATGTTCCTGACCCGTATGGGAAAAGATTCGAAATTCATAATCACAGGTGATATAACACAAATTGACTTGCCCCGTCACAAATCGTCGGGTTTGTTGCAGGCACAAAGAATATTGAAAGATATAAAAGGTATAGATTTCATTTATCTTAATAATAAAGACATAGTGCGTCATAAACTCGTATCGAAAATTATTGACGCATACGCAAAAAACGATGAAGAAAGTAATAACGAAAAACAAAAATAATAATGGCTGAAGCAATAACATTTACGGATTTTAAATTCCCGAAACAAAAAAGCGTTTATCACGGAAAAGTACGCGATGTTTACAATATAGACGATAAATTTCTGGTAATGGTTGCCACCGACCGTATTTCGGCATTTGATGTGGTGCTTCCAAAAGGAATACCTTATAAAGGGCAGGTTTTGAATCAAATAGCGTCTAAATTTTTGGATGCTACCGAGGATATAGTTCCAAACTGGAAAATAGCAACTCCCGATCCTATGGTCACCGTAGGTCGTTATTGCGAACCGTTTCCTGTGGAAATGATTATAAGGGGTTACCTCACCGGAAGTTCGTGGCGCACTTATAAAAGCGGTGCAAGGGAAATTTGCGGTGTACCTATTCCGGACGGTATGAAAGAACATCAGCGGTTTGACGAACCTATTATTACTCCCACAACTAAAGCCGAAGAAGGTCATGACGAAGATATAACAAAAGAAGAGATAATATCACAAGGACTTGTTTCGGAAGAAAATTATGCAAAACTTGAGGAATATACCCGTAAACTTTTTCAAAGAGGTAGTGAAATAGCTGCCAAGCACGGACTTATTCTTGTTGATACAAAATACGAGTTTGGTAAAGTCGGTGATAAAATTTATTTGATAGATGAAATTCATACACCGGATTCGTCGCGTTATTTTTATGCCGACGAATATGAAGAGAGGTTTGCCAAAGGGTTGCCTCAAAAGCAACTTTCAAAAGAATTTGTACGTGAATGGCTGATGGAAAAAGGTTTTCAGGGAAGAGAGGGACAACAGGTTCCGGAGATGACCGATGAATTTGTTAAAAGCGTTTCCGACAGATACATTGAGCTTTACGAAAAAGTTACGGGTGAAAAATTTGAAAAAGCAGAAGACAAAAACATTTTAGAGCGTATTGAAAGGAATGTGACTGAATTTTTGGAGAAAAATTTATAAAATTTCTTAAAAAACTTTCTTTGGAAAGAATATAGACAATAATTACACTGTAAATAAGTTATTCCAGTTTATTTACAGTGTTAATTTTATGTTGTCAATAGTAATTTTTAATAAGTTTTTAAAAACAACCTTTATTGTTGTTGTCGTATATTTTATTGTCAAGTATTTGATAGTTTTTAATTCGATCAAGGATATTTACATACTTTCATCGGATTTGAATGTGAGAGCAAAACCCGAAATGGGCAGTGAAATATTGCATGTTTTGAAAAAAGGAACGAAAGTAAAAAAGTTTGCAGAAAAAAGGAATTGGTTTAAAATAAAACTACGAAAAGGTAACGGTTATATTCATTCGAAATATGTTAAACCTGTTCCTTTTACAAATTACATCTCTTTTCAAGATGTTAAAACTTTTAGTGCAAGTATATTAACTCTAACGGTTTTAATAAAACTTACTAATAAGCGTAAGAACGGAAAATCACGAAAACAAAACAAATTACCTGGAAAAAACTTGAATAAATCATATTTGGAAAACCGTAAATACGTAAAAAATGTTGAATCAGCGAAACCGGGAAAAAGATATCCAAGTATAAATGATAAATATGCCAGTATATCTTCACATAATATTAAAACACAAGCATCTGATACCGGTTCGAAATATTCCGGACGCATTAATAATTATTTTCAAAATCTTTACGTGACCGGCAATATTTCAACTAATTTTAGTAACGGAATTGATGCGGAGAGAAAGCTCGTTTCCAAATTAATCAGTTTGGGTTTTTTACCGGAAAATATTTTTCATGATATTTATATTGAAAAAGGTGTTAAGAATTTTTCTCAAATAGATCTATTGCTGATAACCGATGCAGGAATAATAGTTTTTGAAGTAAAAGATTACAGCGGCTGGATTTACGGTGACGGAAACAGCAAATATTGGACACAAGTTTTGGCTTACGGAAAACAGAAATACAAATTTTATAATCCGGTAAGGCAGAATTATAATCACATCAATGTTTTAAAAAGGAAGTTGAGTAAATACGTTTCAGGTATTCCTTTCTTTTCGGTAATTTTATTTTTCGGTGATTGTAATTTAAAAAACATAAATTATATACCTAAAGGAACGTTTGTCGGAAAATCGGAAAAGTTAAAAGATATACTCAGTGCTATTTTACAAAATAATCCACCTGTTAAATATCTTTATCGGAATGAAATAAAACTTTTATTAAAAGAAGCTGCTGAAAAAGGAAAGAATATTGAAACCAAAA
>WFZS01000067.1 GCA_015489465.1 Bacteroidales bacterium
AAACGGGATTGGTTTCGGGAACTTTATTAGCAAGTGCAGTTATGGCTTGTACTTCGGGAAACTTAATGGCATCAGGTGTTTCCGCTGAAATATTAGGTAATGGTGCCGAGTTGAGAGGTGAATTATTAGGGCTTACCGAAAACTTTTCACAGTCGAAAGTCTTTGAGATGAAATGCAGTGAAGACACTAAAGTAAATACCAAAAAATCTTCTTCAAACAAGAAAACTGATGCAAAAAAAATGAAATCCGCGGAGCACAAATGCGGCGAAGGCAAGTGTGGAGCTAATGGAAAAGCAACCGATAAAACAAAGGATGCTAAAGCTACCAATGCTAAAAAACAACAGAAGAAATCAAAAGGTACAGAAGGTAAATGCGGTCAGGGAAAATGCGGAGTTGAGTAGAAAATTTTGTAATACGGGGATTAACAACTTTGTGGTCCCCGGTTTTAAAACTAAATGGTATGGATAATATTAATATAGGACTCGGATTCAGACGTGAGTTAACGGAAGCGTTTTTGACAGGAGAGGTTAACCCCGATTTTATTGAAGTTGCACCTGAAAACTGGATTGACATAGGCGGATATTGGGAGCATGTGTTTAATAAGATAACGGATGAAAAACCATTGATACTTCACGGACTTTCACTTTCAATAGGCAGTCCCGAGGATATAGACCTGAATTTTTTGAAGAAGATTAAAAAAATGATTGAAGACTATAATGTTAATATTTATTCGGAACATTTATCATTTGCCAAGTTTAATAATGCACATCTTTACGATTTGCTACCCCTGCCGTTCAGGTACGATGCAGTAAAACATATTGTTGACAGAATAAACCGGGTTCAGGATTTTTTGAAAATGCAGATTACCCTTGAAAATGTATCGTACTACACAACCGTTGAGCCCGAAATGACCGAAAGTGAATTTATAAACGAAATAGTGAAACATTCCGGTTGCGGTTTGTTGTTGGATGTTAATAATGTGTATGTAAATTCCGTAAACCACGGTTACAATATGCATGAATTTATTAACTCCATGCCTCTGGATAGTGTGAGGTATATACACATGGCCGGACATAAAAAAATTTCGGAGGATTTTATTATCGATACTCACGGGGAACCCGTAATAGGCGAGGTTTTCGACCTTTTCGATTACACTTTAAACAAAATGAAAACAAACGTTCCCGTTTTGCTGGAACGTGACTTTAACTTTCCCGAAATAAATGAACTTAACGAAGAACTGGCTTCATTAAGAAAAATTGCAAAAAAACATGTCGCTCATGAATTATTCATCTGAAACATTAAATATAATCTCCGGTTTTTATGAATATTGCAAAACAGGTGAAATAAAAAGTGCCGGTGAAAGTCTTTACGACAAAGAAAAAATTGCAGTGTATCGTGATTTGGTGGTCAATAATATTAAAAATGTTTTAATACAGGCATATCCCATTACCTATGCCACTTTAAAAGACGGTTACTTTGATAAAATAGTCAATGAATTTATCTCTTTACATTTTTTCGAAACGCCTTTTTTATGGAAAATGCCCGAAGAGTTTATTGATTTTGTTGCCCAATCCAAATACGGTGAAAAGTATAATATCCCCTTTTTGGATGATTTATTGCTTTTTGAATGGACTGAAATAGAGATACACACTTTAAAAACAACGGATTGTGATAATTCACAATCGAAGCATGGGTTATATATAAATCGGGCTGCAAAATTATTACGGTTAAATTATCCCGTTCATCTTTTCGCTCCTTTTGCAACGGTCAATAAATACGGACATTATTTTTTGTTGGTTTACAGAACAGCCGATTTCGATGTAAAATTTGCCGATTTACAGATTTTACATGCTTATGTTTTCGAAAAGTTAAAAGATAACTTTTCCGTCGGTGAAATTTTAAAAGAGTTTTCGGAAATAACTTCGATAGAAAAAACATCGTTGGAAAATAACATTCTTGACTTTGTAAATGTGTTACTAAAAGAAGAAATTTTAATTAAAAAATGAGAAAATTATGAAATGCAGATTAATAAATGTATGCGATTCATTAACAAATTTTACCCGTAAACTCAATGATATCCCGTTGTTATTAATGCGCCTGATTTTAGCATACGGTTTCTATGGTCCCGCCATGATGAAATGGCGAAATATGAAAGGTATAATAGATTGGTTTGATAGCATGGGAATCCCGTTTCCCGGTTTAAATGCATACCTGTCGGCAACAACTGAAATATTGGGAGTAGTTCTATTGACTTTGGGAATTGGTGTAAGATTAATCACGGTACCTCTAATGATTGTAATGTTAGTAGCTATTTTTTCGGTACATATTAATAACGGTTTTGAGGCGGGAGCTAATGGTTTTGAAATCCCGTTATACTATTTGATAATGCTTTTCACTTTATTTGTGTACGGTCCCGGTAAAATAAGTGTTCAATACTTTTTATTACGAAAACATAAATAAATTTAAATAGTTATATTTGTTACAGGATGCTATTGAATTATAGACCTTTTTTCTATGGTTGTTTTGAGGGATTTACAATAAATTATAAATAACATTTTGTAAAATTCCGGGTAAAAAGTTTTAACAGGATGACAGATACTTTTAAAAGTGATATTTCACCGGAGTTATGGGTGGATAAATACGGTGACTACTTATATAAATATGCAAGGGTACGGGTGGGTTCTGTTGAAACGGCGGAAGATATTGTTCAGGATACTTTTGTAGCTGCATTGAAATCGTATGAATCTTTTAAAGGTAATAGCAGCGAATTAACATGGTTGTTGTCTATTTTAAAACGAAAAATAGTTGATTATTACAGGGCAAAATCCAGAAAAATAGAATTTACGGAATCTTATTTCGAGATGCCTTTTCAAAATAAAGACGGATTCATAAAAAAATGGATAGAGGAGAGGGCTCCCAAAGATTGGAAAATAAATGATGAACCATTGAGGGGAGAGGAATTTGAGAAAATAGTGTTATTATGTTTATCGTTTTTGCCTGAAAAATGGAAATCGGTATTTGTGTTAAAAATTTTGGAAGATATGAATACACTTGAAATTTGTAAAGAGCTTGGTTGTACCGATTCGAATGTTTGGGTCATGCTACACAGGGCTAAGCTGAAATTAAGGGAATGTATTGAAAAAAAATGGTTGGATTAATGAATGCTATAAAAAAACTTCAAGTCAGAATTATTGACGCAACAATGTTGAATTGTGAAAAAGCAACCTTTTTGATAACGAAAAGTGAATTTGAAAAACTGAGTTGTGTTGATTCCGTTCGTTTAAAGATACATTTAATGGGATGTAAATTTTGCAACAATTTCAAAAAACAATCCGAAATTATTTCATATGCTTTAAAAAAAGTTGATGAGATAAAACCTGAAGGAGAGTTGAGTTTGTCTGAAGATCAAAAGGAAAGAATAAAAAAAAGCATTGCCGAAAACCTGAATAAATGATTTAATGCCGGGGAATCAATTAAATAAAAAGGGATAATCCGTATTTCAACAAATTATCCCTTTTTCTTGTCGGAGTGGCAGGACTCGAACCTGCGACCACTTGCACCCCATGCAAGCATGCTAGCCAACTGCACCACACCCCGTGTTAATGAGGTGGCAAAAATAAATATTTTTTCATTAAAAGGGTAAATTTTTTAAATAAAAAAATGACATTCGTTAAATGACAGCGTGACACTGTTGAGGTAACTCTTAAAGGTATAATAATGTGTAAATTATAAATGGCATTTTTTTTGTCAAACATAAGCCGTTTTCAAAAAAAGTGAATTTTTTTTACGACTTTTGCATTCGTTTTAATTATTAAGGATAAACAAATTAAAAACAGGAAAAAGATATGGAAAAGACAAAATGTTTGATAATAGGTTCGGGACCTGCCGGTTATACCGCTGCAATCTACGCTTCAAGAGCTGATCTTAAACCTATAGTTTATCAGGGTATGGAACCCGGTGGACAGCTTACTACAACTACCGAGGTGGAAAACTTTCCGGGATATCCCGAAGGTATAGACGGACCTACAATGATGGAACAGTTTAAAAAACAAGCTGAACGTTTCGGTGCAGATATCCGTTGGGGTGTTGTTACGGATGTGGATACAAGCGAAAGACCTTTTAAAGTGAAAGTTGATGACGGTACTGAATTATTGGCAGACACTGTCATTATTGCTACGGGTGCAACTGCTAAATATTTGGGACTTGAATCCGAAGAAAGATTTAAAGGCGGTGGAGTTTCGGCATGTGCAACTTGTGACGGATTTTTCTATAAAGGTAAAGATGTTGCTGTAGTAGGTGGTGGTGATACTGCTGCTGAAGAAGCTACTTACCTTGCTAATCTGGCACGTAAAGTTTACCTTATACACCGTCGTGACGAGTTAAGAGCCTCCAAAGCAATGCAAAAAAAGGTGTTCAATACACCTAACATTGAAGTATTATGGAATACCGAAGTAAAAGAAATAGTAGGTGAAGAAAAAGGATTTACGAAAGCTTTAAACGGAGCTATTTTGGTAAACAATAAAACCGGCGAAGAGTTTAAAATAGATATAGAAGGTTTCTTTGTAGCGATAGGTCATAAACCAAATACCGAAATATTTAAAGGTAAACTGGATATGGATGAGACCGGCTATTTGATAACCAAATGCGATTCAACAGCTACTAATGTACCCGGAATTTTTGCAGCCGGTGATGTTCAGGATAAACATTACCGTCAGGCAATTACAGCTGCCGGAACCGGTGCTATGGCCGCAATAGAAGCGGAAAGATTTCTGGGAGAACAAGAGGATTAAGCAACAAATATTATTAATGCTTTAAAAAGGAGACGGGATTTATTTCGTCTCCTTTTTCAATTCATCACCTTCTGTTTTACAAAATTCTTTATTGGTAAAATATGCCAGCTTTTCAACGGTGGCAACAATATCAAAATTGTCGATATAAATATTTTTAGGTGCTTTAAGATATACCGAACTGAAATTAAGAATACCTTTTATCCCTGCCGCTATGGCTTTATCGGCAATTTTTTGTGCTTCTTTAGGAGGAACTGCCAAAACAAGAATCTCGACATTCTCCTTTTTTATTACCGTTACCATTTTACTAACGGAATAACATTTTACGCCGTCAACATTTCTTGTTCTGTCTTCTTCCAGCTTAAAAGTGGCGGCAACTTTCAATTTGGTTCCCGACAGTTCAAAGTGCCTCTCAACCTGCCTGCCTATTTCACCAATACCTACAAAAGCCACTTTTTGTGTATAGTTACAGTCGATAGCTTTACCGATATAATCTATTAACTCTTTTATGTCGTAACCTTTGTGAATATCACCCTGAAAACCGATCAGCATTAAATCCCTCCTAACATGGGCCGGATTAATTTTAAGCATATGAGCTAAACGGTGTGAGTGGATATTTTCTTTTTCATCACTTATACTTACAAGTGCCCTTCTGTATAAACTTAGTCTTTCTACTGTTTTCTGGGGTAAATTATTGATCATTGCCGTTTATTTTAAAGTGTATGTTATACCTGTTTGTAATTTTATATTTTTCATCCAGCTTGTATTTGTCGAATTATTACTTAAAATTTTGCCGAAACTTGTTGTGAACCCCGGCGCAATTAATAAAGTAACATTGTTTGTAATTGAATATTTGATTCCCAGTGAGAACCAAACACCGTAATCGAAGTTGTTAAATTTCTCCGAATCAAGATACAAATCCGTTCTTTCATTATAATTTTTAATATTATTACCCGGTTCTAAATTATTTTGATCATTCGGATCGATATATTGGTATTCATCGGGGGCAATATAAATATTTGAATTGCCTTTTTTATGTGCAGTGAGGAAAAAGGAGTAATAAAAGGTACCTTGAATAAAAAAGTTAAAATCTCCTTCACCTACATTGTAGGTTACATTTACCGGAATTGTTAAATAGTCCACACCGTAATTAAAATCGTATTTCGCAAAACTGTTTCTTCCCGTCAATGTGTCGTTAAATTGAATCGGTGTTTGTAAATTAAAGTTAAAACTACGTCTGTCGAAAATTATACCCGATCCGAACGCAAAATTGTCAATGGCGGCATAATCAATAGTTAAGCCTGCCATAAAACCTGTTCTTCCGCTTGAATAATTATTGCCCATTCCCGTAACATCAGTAAATTGCGGTCCGCCTATAAGTGTCAAATATAATGATTTGTTATTTTTTTTAACCCCTTTGACATTTTTAGCATTGTCGCCTAACTGCTGGGAAAACAGTATATTAGTGGTGCATATTATTAATAAAGTAAATATTAATTTAAAATATTTTTTCATAAAATAATGTTTGTAATATCAAAAAGAGGCAACAAATATAACAGCAAATTTTACGGTTCGTTTAAAATGAGCTAAAATTTTTG
>WFZS01000068.1 GCA_015489465.1 Bacteroidales bacterium
TACAACGATACATTATTCTTTTCGTCAAGCTTATGCTTTTCATTACCCGATAAAGGATTTTTTATGTAATCTTTCAATGTTGTTTCCCTTACAATGGGACGTCCTTCCATTGTATGATGCATCTGTGTCAATGCCAACTCATACTTTTTACCCGGGACTTTTTCAATCTTTACCGGGGTTCCTCCGTAATTGAAATAACCGTTTCTAAGATTCATCAACCCGTAGGCATTCTTACCGACATTATCACCGGCTTTACCTGCCGAAGTTCTGCCGTAACCAACAGCAATTGCAACGGTATTTTCAGGAAGTCCCGGACGAATCAAAACGGGCAATTCGAATTTACCGTTAACTTTTACAACATCTTCATGATCAAGACCGTGTTTTTCGGCAAACTCCACGGAAACACCCACATAGTTATCCCAAGTAGATTTTGTTAAAGGATCGGGTAACTCTTGTAACCATGGATTGTTTGCGTATTTTCCGGTACCCATTGAAATTTTATGATATAATATAACTTCCGTATTTTCCGAAGGCTTGCTTGCCTTAAGCTCTTTTTCTTCAAAATCACCTGCCGGTTTTTTACATTCAAACGGAAGTTCTATAACACCGTCATGTTTTGTTTGATTCCAAAAATCGGTAAAAGAAGAAAATTTATTTTGTTTCGGGAAAAACTCTTCTTCCCAAACTTTAGCCATATACTCTTCAAAAGTCCCTTCAATACCTGCCCAAGCCATCAAACTTTCCTGGAATTGACGTGTATCGAAAATCCTGTTTATTGTCGGTTGTGTTAAGCTTAAAGAACCTTTCACCGGTTGAGCATCGTTCCATGACTCGAGATAATTATTGTCGGGACATACATAATCGGCATATTTTGCAGTTTCATCCAAGGCGTCTGCAAACGAAACTTTGAACGGAACTTTCGTTAAACCGTTAATAAAGTCGAAAGACTTCGGATAATCGTATGCAGGATTAACTCCATACATCAATATACCTCCAACCCTTCCGGCTCCCATTTCGCTAATCAGCGACATTACGGCTTTTTCGTCGGTTTTATATAAACAAACGGGTTTATCCAAGTTTATGGTTTTGCCGTAATTTTCCAAAAGATTATTTATGGCATTTACAATCAGCTGTATGTTGATATCGTTAGTACCGGAAACAACTAAAGATTTACCTTTATTGGCCAATAAATCTTTGGCAACTTTTTTAACATCCGTTTTTACCATGGGAGCTCTATAAACATTGGCTCCCGTTGATTCGGCGATTTCATTATACAAGTTCAATAAAACGGCCGATTCTTCGGAAGGTTTTATAGGGAATCTGTAATCGGCATTTGAACCGGTTAATGAGTAATCGGATTCAAATTGATAAAGCCTCGACATTTCTTTATTGCCTTTAAACAGCCTTCTGTTTTTGGCAAATTGTTTAGAAAATGTAACCGGCATCAGCCAATTACCCAAATAATCGGCATTAAACCCTACTATAACTTTGGCTTTTTCAAAATCGTATGAAGGTATTGCAGGTTTACCGAAATTCATTTCGTTTGCAATACGCATAGCCCTGAAACTAACGGGATCGTAAGTTACATGTTCTACATTCGGATATTTTTCTTTAAAGTCCGCAATAAGTTTCTTTGTTGACGGGCTTATAACCGTATTTGTAAGAAGCACTACTTTTTTACCGTTTCGTGCTAAAGAAGCAAGATTCTTCTTTATCTCCTTATCAACGGTTTTCCAGTCTGTTTCTTTTCCGAATTTCAAAGGCTTTTTCAGTCGTGCGTCATCATAAAGGTTTAGAACAGACGCTTGCGCCCGGGCATTGGTACCTTGCATTGAAATAGGCGAAAGGTCGTTACCTTCGATTTTTATAGGCCTTCCTTCACGTGTTTTAACCAAAACGCTCACATAATCGAAACCGTCATAAAACGTTGAGGCGTAATAATTGGCAACACCGGGCACCAACTCTTCGGGTTGTGTGAGCAAAGGAATTGCTTTTCTGACAGGCATCTGGCAACTTGAAACCAAAGCCGCCGCACTAACGGAAAAGCCGAGCATTTTGAGAAAATCCCTACGGCTTGATTTCCCTTTTACTTCCGATTCATCAAGTCCTTCTATTGAAAATTCCGGAACAGGCTCATCATTCGCTTTCTGTTCTCTTTTAAATTTTTTGTATTCTTCTATACTTTGCCAGTACTTCTTTTCCATGATTAAAAGATAAATGGAATAATAATTTCGTTAATTTTAATAATGACATTTTTGACATTCGGTACCGCCAAGCATGCTGGGGGTAACCTTTCCTATTTCCCCTTTAGCAAGTTTTTCATGAAGTTTTTTGTATTTGGCGTAAAACTTATTGTTTTCAAAACCTTGAACTTTTTTGGTTCTGTGACATTCAATACACCATCCCATACTTAAATCTTCAACTTGTATGATCTGGTCCATCTTTTCAACAGGTCCGTGGCACTCTTGACATTTCAACCCTCCTACTTTAACATGTTGAGCATGGTTGAAATAAACATGATCGGGTAAGTTGTGAACCTTGATCCACTGTATAGGCTCACCGCTATCCATGTGTTTATAAATCTTTTTTATTTCGTCGGTACCTTTGATTTTACCGTTTTCAAAAGTTAATTTCGTTGATTTAACCTGACGGTGACAGTTCATACAAACTTGTGTAGGAGGAATTCCGGCATGCATACTTTCCTCGGCACCATAATGACAATATTCGCAATCTATTTGATTTTGTCCGGCATGAACTGCATGCGAAAAATAGATCGGCTGATCCGGTTGATAATATTGTTGACGACCCAATGCCGAAGCTTCCACAAACACACCCTCACCTATAATGGTAATTGCGGTTAATATAATAATGTAATGAATAGCTTTGAATTTAAGGATTTTTGTTCCCCAAAGATCAATTAAACTGATAATAAGCAATATTGACATAACGAGAACGGCAGTACGCAATCTGCCTCTTGCTTCTCTTTCTTCAACGGCTTCAAGTTTTTCTTTTTTTGCTGTTTTTATAACGGCTTTTTCTTCTTTCTTTGCCGTCTTTTCACCTCCCGCTATCTTTCCACCGGCTTTAATATACTTTAAAATTCCCCTTATCTGGTCATCAGTTAGGTTATGCGAAGGCATAGGAATCTTATTGTTTTCCTCAAACAACTTAACCGCTGTTTCGTCTCCGGCTTTTACCAATGCCTGGGAATTTTTAATAAATTTAATAAGCCAAGCCTCATCCCTTCTTTCGGTAACACCTTTCAAATCGGGTCCAACAAGCTTACCTCCACCTATGGTATGACAAGCTTTACACTGTCCGAAATTTTTTGCATCCTCGGCAGTTTGCCCCTGAACAAAATTTTGTGAAAACAGTAAAAAGAAAAGAAACAATCCCAAAACGTACTTTTTGTACTTCAGGAAATTCTCTACATTAATCTCTAATATGCTCATTTCGTAAATATTATCAATTACATCTACTTAATTATCAAATATTCATAGATAAATATGAAAATGTTATAATTAGCGCCAAAAGTATGAATTTTAGGAAAATTAACAAAAAAAAAGTTAAAATTTTATCAAATAGGATATTAAATACCGAAAATAAAAACGGAAAATCACGCAAACGTTTTAAAAAAGGTATTTGCTATAATTTTATTTACGGACGCAAAGTTATGTAACCGGGATATTTTCTGACTTTTGAACCTATTTTATACCATGGTCTCAGTTTAATGATAACACCGGATTTTTCCCAAATATTTTTCCAATCGGGATTTGTCGAAAGTTCGGAAATTCCGGAAAAAGAAACGGATTTAAGTAACCTGAAAAGATTAAGGTTAACATTTATATTTACATCGGTATTGCTTTGGGGTTCCACTAAAAATACAGAGTCTATACCGCCTTCCGCAAATTCCAATTCATCTTTTAACATTTTATATTCCAACCCGCTTGCTCCGGCAGGTTTTCCGGTAGGGTTTATTATGGTTACGGTTAAAACAAATTTCGAATCTATATTTTTTGAAAGTAGCTTTTCCAGTAAAGTCAAATATTCGTCAAACGGTAGATCTTTTCCTTTTTTAAACTGTTCAACACTTAGTCCGCCTATGGAAATAATATTTATATCCTTAACAAAATATCTACATTTTGCTAAATTTTCAAATTCCCTGCTCTGATTAAGAATAGAACATGAATTATTACTTAAAACAAAAGCCGAAACAAGCAACAATATTGCAGCTCTGAAAATATGTTTATACATATAAATAAGGTGTAGTGCTCAAATTTTATTTAACCATTCCGGTAAATCCCATAAATGCCAAAGCAAGAATTCCCGCCGTTACCAAAGCTATCGGAACACCTCTCATTCCTTTAGGAACTTCCATGGTATCCAAGTGTTCACGAATACCTGCAAAAATCACCAATGCCAGTGTAAAACCTATTGCATTCGACATTGCAAATACAGCACCTTCCAAAAGGTTAAATTGTTTTTGAACTGTAAGAATTGCCACACCGAGAACAGCACAGTTTGTGGTAATAAGAGGAAGGAAGACACCCAATGCCTCATAAAGAGCGGGACTAACCTTTTTAAGTATTATCTCAACCATTTGCACCAAAGCGGCAATAACAAGAATGAAAACTATTGTTTGCATAAACTGCAATCCGAAAGGTACCAAAAGATAATATTGTATCAGCCAGGTTACCATTGTGGCAAGTGTCAACACGAAAAGTACGGCACCTCCCATACCTATTGATGTGGTTAGTCTATTGGATACACCTACAAAAGGACAAATACCCAAGAACTGTGTAAGAACAATATTGCTTACAAAGATTGAACCGACTATAATTACAAAATATTCCATTTTTTCCTCCTTGTTAAGCTTTGTTTAATTTATTGATTATAGCTATAAGGTATCCCAAAACTATAAATGCTCCGGGTGCCAAAATAAACACAAGCATCAAGTCGCCTTTGGCAAAATCGAATCCGAAAACGGAACTGCTTCCGAGTATTTCCCTGCTTGCTCCCAAAAGAGTAAGAGCGAAGGCGAAACCCAGTCCCATTCCCAAACCGTCAAGTATTGACGACCAAACACCGTTTTTGGATGCAAATGCCTCGGCACGACCTAAAACTATACAGTTTACAACAATCAAAGGAATAAACAATCCGAGCGACTCGAACAATGAAGGTAAATACGCCTGCATCGTCAGCTCTACAATTGTTACAAACGAAGCAATAATAACTATATATGAAGGTATCCTTACCTTATCGGGAATAAAATCCTTTACCAAAGAAACCACCATGTTAGACATCACCAAAACAAAGGTAGTTGCCAAGCCCATGCCCAATCCGTTTATTGCCGATGTTGATGTTCCCAGTGTAGGACACATACCCAACAGCAATACAAAAACCGGATTCTCTTTTAAAAACCCTTTCGTAAAATTTTGCATCTGGTTCATATCGGTCTATTTTTTTAATTCTTTTTTAAATGTTTTATAAGCCCTGTCAACGGCATCGGTAAATGCCCTTGAACTTATTGTTGCCGCCGTTATGGCATCCACATCACCGCCGTCTTTTTTAACTTTAAGTTTGAATTCGGACGGGTTTTTACCTTTAAACTGATCTTTAAAAGAGGGATCCGTCATTTTTGAGCCCAGCCCGGGGGTTTCTTTATGGCTCATAACAGCGGTATTGTAGATGGTACCGTCAGGAAGAAAACCCACCATTATTTCAATATGTCCGGAAAAACCTTTATCGGAATACGAGTTTACGGCAACACCGACAAGTTTACCGTCTTTTTCGGCATAAGTGAAAAGAAGAGAATCGCCTCCGTCGTATGATAAAACCTTTTTTGTCTTCAGATTGTCAAAAGGCGGAAGTACCATTTTTATCGCCCTCTCCTGTTTTTTCTTTTTAGCAAGAGCTATCGGCTCTTTCGTCAACTGATAGACACCGCCTAAAGCCAAAGCCGCTACTGCGGTAACCACCAGCAATGTCAAAACCATATTTTTAAACGTGGATTCTTTTTTTGAGCCCATTTTAGTATAATTTTCTCGTTAAGCTTTTATTTTAACACCCGGATTATCACCGAAACGTCTCGGTTTAAAACCTCTGTTTATCAACGGTACTACCGAGTTCATCAGCAATATTGCAAATGAAACACCTTCGGGATATGCTCCCCACAATCTTATCAGTATGGTAAGCAGCCCCACGCCAAAGCCAAACAACAGCTGACCTCCGTGCGTCATCGGTGATGTAACCATATCGGTAGCCATAAATATTGCTCCCAGCAGCATACCTCCCGTCAATAATTGAAATACCGGATCTGCATATTTTTCAGGATTAAATCCCCATAAAATTCCTGAAAAAACAGCCACGGTGGTAAGCATTGCAACGGGAATATGCCATGTAATTATTTTTTTCCAAAGCATATACAAACCTCCCAAAATCAAGGCTATTGCCGAAACTTCACCCATCGAACCTCCCATATTACCGATAAAATCCTGCATGTAAGTAGGCAGTTCGGGACGTAATTCCGACATGGTTTTTCCGGCTTTCAAACCCTCTTTTACTATTCCAAGCGGTGTAGGACCTGTAATTACGTCTGCAATACCTTTAGTTAAAGGTGTTGGTTTAGGCCATGATGTCATAGCCACGGGAAAAGATATTAGCAAGAAAACCCTGGCTACCAATGCGGGATTAAAAATGTTTTTACCCAATCCGCCAAAAGACATCTTTGCCATTCCTATTGCTACCAAAGCACCTATTATAACCATCCACGAAGGAAGGTTTGAAGGAACATTGAATGCCAGGAGTATCCCGGTAACCAAAGCCGAACCGTCGGAAACGGTAACACGTTCCTTCATTAAATATTTTTGTATCAACCATTCAAAGAAAACGCTTGATGCGGCAGCCAAAACCAAAACCCTTAATGCATTGATTCCAAAGAAATAAATTGACACAAGCATTGCGGGAACCAAAGCTATGACCACCCCGTACATTATCTTTTTCGTTGAATTCTCCCCGTGAATGTGTGGGGAACCTGAAACCGTGAACATCTTCATAATTTCAAACTATTTCTTATTTCTACTCCTCAAAATTTGCCCCGTTTTATTTTTTCCCAACCTTATCCAGTCTAGCAACGGGATATTTGCAGGACAAGTATATTGACAGGAACCGCATTCAATACAGTCCATTATTCTTTCTTTTTCGGTAACATCCCATTTCCCCAGTTTGGAAACCCGCGATAAAAGATACGGTTCCAATCCCATCGGACAGGCATATGTACATTTCGAGCACCTGATACAAGCCGATTCGGGTTTTCTGTGAGCTTCTTCTTCGCGCATCAAAAGCACTCCCGAAGTTCCTTTAACAACGGGAATATCGGTATTTAAAAGTGCTTTACCCATCATGGGTCCGCCGCCTATTACTTTACCGGTATCTTCAGGCAACCCTCCCGCAGCTTCTATCAATTCTTTTACGGGAGTCCCTACTCTTACCAAAAAATTGGAAGGATTCTTTAAAGATTTGCCGGTTACGGTAACAACCCGTTCTATTAAAGGTTTGTTTTTTTGAACCGCTTCGTAAACCGCCAGTGTGGTACCCACATTTTGAACGACACATCCGACTTCAATAGGCAGTTTACCCGAAGGAACCTCACGGTTAACAACAGCTTTAATAAGCTGTTTTTCACCACCCTGCGGATATTTTACTTTTAAAGGAACTATTTCTATGTCACCATAATCTTTAGCTAAATGCGACAGGTTTTCTATTGCATCGGGTTTGTTATTTTCAATACCGATAAAAGCTTTGTTAACGTTAAGAGCTTTCATCAAAATTTTTACACCTATCAATAGTTCTTCTCCCCTTTCAAGCATCACCCTGTGGTCTGCCGTAAGATAAGGTTCACACTCAACACCGTTAATTATCAAAAATTCGGCTTTTTTACCCGGAGGAGGCATGAGCTTAACGTGGGTAGGAAAAGTAGCTCCCCCCATCCCTACAATACCGGCAGCTTTTATCTTGTTTATTATTTCTTCGGAAGTATAAGGTATTTCCTTTACTATATCAGTCGATCTGTCAATATTATCCATCCACTCGTCACCCGATACATTTATAATTACGGCTTGTCTTCTGAAACCGGACGAGTCTAAAACCGTGTCTATTTTCAAAACTTTTCCCGACACCGGAGAGTGCAGGTTAGCGGAGATAAACGACTCACCCACTCCTATCAACTGACCCACCTTAACCTCGTCACCACGTTTTACCAAAGGCTTTGACGGAGCCCCCAGGTTTTGACCTAAAGGCACTACCGCTTGTTTGGGCAAAGGCAACGTTTCTATCGGTTTACCTGCCGAAAGTTTGTTTTCCGGCGGATGAACCCCTCCTAATCTAAATGTCTTCAATAATCCCATTTATATTCGGATTTATTCCCGGTTACCTCCGGGATTGTTTTTAACTTCTGTTACTTTTCCTGATTTTATATCAATAGGTTTTTCTTCTTTTGCTACAGATTTTGCTTTACCGTCACCGTCTTTTTTGTCCTCTTTTTTATCGAGTTTTATCTTCCGAGGCTTAAAGTTCACTTCCCAAATGGCATTGGTCGGACAAACTTCAACACACTTACGGCAAAGTTTACATTTATTAAAATCAATGTATGATAAAAAGCTCGTGATTGTGATAGCATCGAATTCGCATACTTTCTCACATTTACCGCAACCGATACAAGCTACCGAGCAGTTTTTAATTGCTACGGCTCCTTTTTCTTTATTTACACAGGAAACATATATACGTTTTTCTTTGGGCCCGCGTTTTCTTAATTCGATAATATCACGCGGACAAGCTTCCACACAGGCGCCACATGCCGTACAATTATCTTTTACTATAGGCACACCCCTGTCTTCAGGGATATAAATGGCATCAAACTCACAAGCGTCAACACAATCACCAAGTCCCAAACACCCGTATTGGCAACCTCCTTCGCCGGTATACATGGCATGGGCGAATGAACATGATGAAACGCCTTCGTATTTCACTTTTCCGGGAGAATTTTCGTAGGTTCCGTTACACCTTACCACGGCTATCATCGGTTCCTGTTCTTCAATTTCAAGACCCAGAACTTCTCCCACTTTTTTCATAACATCATTACCTCCCACGGGACAGAAAAGTCCGTCGAGGTTATGCTCTTCGCTTGCTTTTTTTGCAGTAGCTTCGGCAAAAGCCCTACATCCGGGGAAACCGCAGCCACCACAGTTAGCCGAAGGCAAAACTTCTTCAACCTCATCTATTTTGGGGTCTTCATACACTTTGAATTTTGACGCTACGAAATAGAGAATTACGGCTGAAACTACGCCTACTCCCCCTAAAACAAGAACTGAAACTAATATTATATTATCCACGATATAAGTTTTTTATTCCTAACCGGTTAAACGGATTACATTATTTTTCGAAACAAACAAAAATAAAATTTTTTAAATAGCATTCAAACAACATAAAATCACAAAATTAAAACTACAACAACCTTATCTATTTGATTTACTTGCATTTATAATTTATATCAAAGTTGATATAGTTGATAAGCCGTTTTTTAAACACATCCTTATCATACAGAAACACAATTAATTACGGCTTTATGTAAATTCGTTATAAATATTGAATGATTTATATATCAATATAACAAAATTAGAGTGAAGGTCAATTATTGTTTTCCCCGTTAACGGTTTTAACGAGTTTACCGTTTTTGTAAATCTCCTTACTTATAAGTTTACCGTTTTCGTCATAAGATTCCCAAACACCGGATTTGATGCCGTTTCGATACCTGCCTTTTAAAAGTATTGTTCCGTTATCGGAATAATGAATAAAATCGCCTTCCAACTTACCTTTTACATAACGTGCTTTTAACATCAACTCACCTTTAGGAAAATATTTTATCCATTCACCGTCTTTTAATCCGTCTTTATAATTCAATATTTCATAGGGCTGATCGGAATCAACGTAATAAGTTACCGCTTTGCCGTCAAGTTTTCCGTTAATGTAATGCTTAACGGACACAAGATTGCCGTTTTCATCATAAAATCTCCATGTTCCTTCCTTTTTTTCATCGTAATACTCTCCTTCGGCCATTTTCTTGCCGTTTTGGTAATAAGTAACGTTGGCTGCCTTCCTTCCGTTATCCGAAAATAAAACTTCCGATTTTAATTTTCCGGAAGGAAAGTAATAAAGAAACTTACCGTAAGGCTTATCATCTTTAAACTGCCCTTTGTACCGTACCACACCGTTATCCCACATCTTAACCCACTTACCCTGTTTCAGTCCGTTGGAATCCGTTTTGTTGTATCCCTGTTGTGCAAAAGTTGAAAAGGCGGCAAATGAAACTATTACAGTGAGCAATAATTTATAAAACGGGTTTTTCATATTTTCAAGTTTATACTGTTTATAAATTAACACCTAATTTGCAATATGCGAATATCGACACTAAATTTGTCAAAAAAATTAATAGCTATGAGAAACACTTTTTTGACATTTTTTATTTTCTTTTTTGTATTAAGCGCAGGAGCTCAAAAGTACTCCCCGTTTTACAAAATAAACACTGAAAACGGCAGTGCCGAACAGGTTGCAAAGATATTTGAAAAAAACATTTCCGATGCAGGATTCGAGATTATCGGCAAATATCACCCGGAAAACAAAAATTCATTGTACGTAGTATGCTTTACCAGCGATGATTTAAAAAACCTAAGTTTGAAATTTAAAGACCGTGGAGCATTAGGAGCGGTATTACGTATTGGTTTTGTTGAAAAAGACGGTAAAACCGACGTTTCCATTGTTAATCCTTATTATATGTTTTATGCTTACTGGGGAAAACAATTTAACGGACATGAGCAGGAAGTTGACAATATGGCTGATAAAATATTGTCGGTTTTCAAGCAATACGGCCAATTAAAACCGTTCGGTGGATTTTTGGATAAATCGGATCTTCCGGAATATCATTACAAAGTTTTTATGCCCTATTTTGACGACCCTGATGAATTAAATGAATTTGACTCTTTTGAGGAAGGGTTACAAGTTATCAGAAATAACCTGAACAATAATACGCTGGATGCCGTAAAAGTTTATGAACTTGTAATGCCTGAAGCCAAGGTCGCCGTTTTCGGGGTTGGTCTTTTAAACAAAGAGGAAGGAGAACCCGCTTTTTTACCGGTAATAGGTGAAAGCCATATAGCCGCAATGCCTTACGAAATAATACTTCAAGGAAAAGAAGCCACATCTTTGGAAGGAAAATACCGGTTCGCTTTATACTGGCCCGATCTGTCCCTGAGTGAATTCATGAAAATAAAAGGTGCTCCCGGCTATGTTGCCGACACTTTTGAAAAACTCACGGAAAAATAATTCTAATTTTCACGTTATAAAAGCATTAAGATAATTTTCGATTTTTTTGCCGGATTCGCATTAAAGAGTCCGGCTTTTCCTTTTTAAGAATTATGCTTTTATTAGGTTTTTAAAAAACAATTTACCTTTGCAAAAAAATAAATTGCCTTGAACGAATATTCATCAAAACTTTTGGAAAATGCCGTTAACGAGTTGTCGAGATTACCGGGAATAGGTAAAAAAACGGCGCTTCGTCTTGCTTTGCATATCCTCTCGGAAGATGAACTTTACGCCGAAAAACTATCATCGGCCATATCCGAAATGAGAAAAAATATAAAGTTTTGTAAAAGATGTAATAACATATCGGATAATGATATCTGCGAAATTTGTTCAAACGTTAAACGTGATGAAAATACCGTTTGCGTAGTGGAAGACACACGCGATGTTATGGCTATTGAAAACACTGCTCAGTTTAACGGTCTTTATCATGTTTTGGGCGGAATTATAAACCCCATGGAAGGCATCGGACCAAATGATCTCAGCATTTCCAAACTCATAGAAAGAATAAATACCGAAAACATCAAAGAGATAATACTTGCCTTACCCGCAACAGTTGAAGGTGACACCACGAATTTTTATATTTATAAGCTGGTAAAAAATTTCGACGTAAAAGTAA
>WFZS01000069.1 GCA_015489465.1 Bacteroidales bacterium
ATTTGGCAATATGCAATTCATCACTCAAATCACCGCTGTAACAAGTTCTTTTGGATAAAAGCGATTTTAACACATGAACACGTACCGGATGACTTAATGCTTTAGCATACTTTGCAATCTGTTTTTCGTTAACAGTTATATCCATATTTTGTTCGTTAATTGCCGAACAAAAGTAAACTTTTATTGATACAAATATTTAAAATATTAAATATTTTTTCAATTCTTTATTTTAAACCAGTCGATATAATCACCGCCAGGGTAATAATTTTCAATTTATTCGGATTTTTTTCCGGGTTGTTATACGATATCCACAAAAAAAACCACGTTATGTTTTTTGCGCCGTTAAATAGGCAAAAACATAATAATCGTTATAATTAAAATTGTTTTGTGATGTTTTATTTATCATAGTGATATCTGCAACTGTAAATCAATATTTCATTTTCAGAAACCCGGTAAACAAGTCTGTACTCTCTGTCAATGCGCCCGGACCAAAATCCGGATAAATCGTATTTTAACGGCACCGGATTACCAAGCCCTTGAAAAGGTGTACGATGAATATCTTTAATCAGCAGCATTATTTTTCTATTCCTTAATCCACTTTCCCTTTTCGTTCAAACCTGTTTTTGAAGTAATTGTATAAACATATGTACCGGGAGGTAAAAAGGTAGTATTAAGAACTGCATTTCTACCGTGTATTGCCGACTGCAACAAAATGTTACCGTTAATATTATAAAGTTTAAATTCGCTAACGGGATGTTGTGCAGCTATCAAGACATTTAAAATGTTTTTACCGGGATTGGGATAAATCTTTAATTGTTCATTTTTCAGTGCAGCGACATATAAAGTTTCAGACAGTTTAGCCTCAAAAATATATACCTCCTCAGGATTCTCCTCATGACCGAAATCGGATTTAAACATAATTTTATCCCCGTTAGGCGTTGGAACCGGCATAGGTGATTTTGTATAGTTGACAGAACTGCTGAAATGATGTCCGAAGTGTTCAACAAGACCTGAATTATCCAATTTCATTGCCACGATTTGTCCCGAATGATCCGGGTAATCTTGACTAATATAAGCCCATCCCGGTCTATTCAAATTTCTACAAGAAATATGACCTTCTCCGTTAAAATCGGGATGATACGACAAAACAACACGCTCAATTCTATTCAAATAATACATGTTTACCGTGCCGGTAGGACCCCAAAACTGAACAAAAACCTCATCACCGTCAGTTGCGTATCCGAAATCACCGTGATTACCGTATTCGGCAATTCGCCTCAAATATTGCATATCCGTCGTATTATATATCTCAACACCGTAATGACCGTTAAAAGGGTTTTCAGGTGAAGTGGTATTATGATCCCACATAATACCCACGTAATTACCTGATTGCGATACGGAAACCCAGTCAACATATTCGGGAACGGATGCATTATCGCCCCATGCTCCCGCAAAAGTCTCGGTATGTATTATTTGATTTGTTTGAAGGTCAAAAATTATAACATCCATATCAATACCGTTTTTACCGACTAAAGCTACGAAATGATCATTTTTATCGATATTTCCTTCTCCGGGTCCCAGTTTGACAATATCATAGCCTGTCAAATTATAAATTGTTTGTACGCTGTCGGTAGAAACGGTATAAGTTTTTATAGCGCCGTCTTCCCTGAAAGAGTACATTAAATCACTATTTGTATTTGACCAATACACAGGATAGATTTCACCACCGGGTAAATCCCTGTATTTTTGATGTGTTGCAGCATCATATAATGCTACAGCTCTTATTTTATATAGAGTTGCATCTGCATTCCAAGGCTGAATTTTTGAATACGAATGCGTTGGATACCAATCCCATTCCGAATCATATTCCGATATTCTTCTTATTGTAATAGCATCGGGAACAGAGGTATCTTCAACAGTTTGAAGATAACCGGGTAATGCAGGTGTTTCCGCCGTAAAACTCTGATAAGGAATATCAGCGGGAAATTGTGCTCTTACCGGAAGCAAAAAAGAAAATAAAAAGAATATACTTATAAATACTCTCACAGGCTTCATAATGCAAATTTATTGACCCTCTTTTTCAGGTATCTGCAATAATAATACTTTTTAAATTTTTTATTTTATTTCCGTTACTGCAAATTCCAAAACAGCTATCGGTTTATTAGACAAATTTGTTAATATAGGGTAAACATCATCCAATATTTCCGAAAACTCCTTATATTCTTGGTCACTTTCTTGCGGACCGTAAATGCTTACACCGAGCCAATCAATATAATCGTCGCCGGGGTAATATTTTTCCATTTCATTCCAATTTTCATCGGGTTCATTATATGCATCAACATGAAAAAACCAAGTTATGTTGTCAGCACCGTTTGCATTACAGATATCTATTATATGACGGTATGCATCCTTGAATCTTTCCGCTCCGTCAGGTAAAGACGGATTTCCGTATCCTGCAGTTTCACCTGCACCGTTGTATTGGCCGTTCCATGGGAACCAGTTACCGTTTACTTCGGTTCCGAATTCCACCAGCAAAGGCATATTAGTATTTTTAGCGTCCATTGCCCATTTATTAAGCTCATTATTAAATACTCCGTCTATTATTTTTTGCATTGTGTAATTCTGATCGGGGCCTCCTTCGTAAAAATCAGTACGGGGCATCATTCTTATAAACGGAATCTTACCGGCTGAGTGTATTATTGCAACTTCCTTCAAAGGAAATTTAATACTATCATACCAGTTGTTAGAAAAATAAGCCCAAACAATATCTTTATTTACTAGGGTTTCAAAATCTTTTATCCGTTTTTCCGTAATAACATCTTCAGTACCTCCGAAATCGGGGAATGCGGAATGATAAATCCCGGACTCAGGTTCAACAAGTTTGTTTTCTTTAAAATTTGCAACTGTTACAAATTTCGGGGAACCGACGCCCGTTCTATATGCTTCCAAACTTTCGGGAGATGAATTTACTTTCAACAACGAATTGTCAAAATTCTCGTGCCACCATGATATTGCTTTTACTCTTGGATATTTATTGCTTTCAAGACTCAAAAATGCATTTCTTATCCAAAAGGCTTTTTTATTTTCCGTAACATTTTTGTTGCATGAAATTAATGTTAAAAACAATATAAAAAAGAGTGTTCTAATCATAAAATTTATTTTTATTTAAATCAAGCTTTTATG
>WFZS01000070.1 GCA_015489465.1 Bacteroidales bacterium
CTTCAAAATAAACGTTATTTATTGAAAAAAGGTCAATTACTTAGAGTAAAAAAAGGACCGGCACAGGTAAAATAATAATAAACAAAACCGTTTATATATTCATACTTCCGATTATGGTAATAAAGTTGTTTGTATCTTTGCAAAAAAAATGTTTTAATGAAAAAAATATACCTTTCTTTTATAGTTTTACTGTTTGCGGTATTGCTGTTATCTGGGTGTGCCGGGTCTAAAGGTAAAACATTAAGTTTTGCATTTTATAATGTTGAAAATCTTTTTGACACCATAAACAATCCCAATACTAAGGACGACAGATTTCTGCCAGGCAGTGAGCTGCATTGGAATAGTGAGAAGTATAACAAAAAACTGAACAATACCGCAAAAGTTATTGCATCAATATGTGAAACGGGGCTTCCGGATATTTTAGGTTTATCGGAAGTTGAAAATATAAATGTTGTAAAAGACCTTTTAAAAACGGATGAGCTCAAAAATTCGGGTTATAAAATAATTCATAAGGATAGTCCCGACGAGCGTGGACTTGATGAGGCGTTGTTGTATAAACCTTCAAAATTCAAACTTGTTTCAGACAAATACATTTATGTGGATTTTCCTTTTAAAGGTTATTATTCCAAAGCTTATATACTATATGTTAAAGGATTGACACAAGGAGGTGATACTCTGCATGTTTTTGTAAACCATTGGATTAGCAGATGGAAAGGTAAAAAAGAAACCGATATTTACAGAGAACTTACGGCTGATAAGATGAGAAATATGGTAAATAAAATAATGGATAATGACCCGAATGCCAATATTTTAATAGCGGGAGATTTTAATGACAACCCCACGGATAAAAGTGTTAAAAATGAATTGGGAGCATTAAAACCCGACAGGCCGTTAAGGAAAAAATCACTTTACAATCTTGCTTTGAAACCTTTCAAAAAAGGTGAAGGTACTGTTTTTAATAGTAACGGTTGGGATATGTTCGACCAGATTATAGTATCAACATCTTTACTTACGGGTTCAAACGGTTTGCAAGTGAATTCGGCGGAACAAAAAATAATAAAACATCCCTGGATGATGACTAAAAACGACAGGGGAGAAGAGGTGCCTTTCAGGACGGCTACCGATAAATATTCAGGCGGATACAGCGATCATTTGCCGGTATGTATAGAAATGACTATCGACGATGCAAGGGATGTGTCTTCTATTATCAGTATTAATTTCCCGGTTTTATTAGATTAATATTATCAAGTTGTCTCGCGAATTATAAGTTTGGGTGTTATTGTGATATTTTTAGGTTTATAATTGTAGTTGTCGGCGTTGATTCTTTCCAATAAAAGTGTCATGGCACGTCTGCCTATTTCAAAACCGAATTGATCTATTGTGGTTAGTTCGGGCTCGCACATTTGTGAACTTTTTGCATTTTCGTAACCGACAATTTTAAGTTCTTCGGGAATTTTAACTCCGATTTTTTTGGCGATTTTTATTATGCCGAGTGCCGTAGCGTCATTAACGGCAAATATTCCATCGGGTTTGTCAATTTTTTTCAGAATACTTTTAGATATTTTAATAGCGTCTTCAAAGGTGTCACAAGCATAAACAAGATCCGGGTCGTAGTCGATTCCGTGATCCGTTAGAGCCTTTTTGTATCCTTCATGACGTTTTTGTGAAATATTGAGGTGCCTGGGAGATGTAAAAAGAGCTATTTTTTTACATCCTCTTTCGATAAGATGTGTTACGGCTGCGTAAGCGCCTTCAAAGTCGTCCGAAACGATTGTGTCGGCATGAAGGTCTTCCACAACCCTGTCGAAAAAAACCAAAGGGATTTCGTATTCCGTTAGTTGTTTAAAGTGGGAAAGGTCCTTTGTCTCTTTGGATATTGACGCCAATACACCGTCAACCCTGTTAGTGGCTAAAGTTTGGGTGTTGAGAACTTCTCTCATGTATGATTCGTTGGACTGAAACATCATTACATAGTAATCGTTGTTATATGCAACTTCTTCAATTCCGTTTACAACGGATGAAAAAAAGTTGTGCTCAATCATTGGTATTATCAGTCCTATTGTATTTGTTTTGCTGTTTTTAAGATTAAGGGCAATACGGTTGGGTTTGTACCCTAAGATGTTTGCCAGTTGTTTGACGGCTGCACGTGTTTTTACACTGATGTCGGGATGGTCTTTTAAAGCTCTTGAAACCGTAGATACCGAAAGTCCCAATTGTTGGGCAATATCTTTTATTGTAACTTGTTTTTTCATACTCCAGCCGTTTTTTTGTAAACACACAAAAGTAATCATTTTGTAAAAAGTCAAGGAATGAGGAGGGATAAGAATTTTTTCAGATAGAGTGTGTTAGATTTGTTTGGTGTGTTTCAAAGTTGTTCAAGATTGTTTAAAAGTCAAAAGGTTGAAAGTCGGAAAGTCAGAAGGTCTGAAGGTCAGAAGGTTTTTGAAATTAATCGTTAAAAGTTTTGCGGGCGCGGGTGGTGTCACCCTGAACCCGGTCGAAGGGTGGCGGGGTAAGGAAATTGCCTCGGCACACACGCTTCGATACTATGCTCCCTCGGGGTCGCATCACTCAGCGTGACAATCCGGGGCAGAAAGCCAAAGGTCGGAAAGTCCCAGCGTCACAACGTCACGATTTTCCAATAAATCAAACATCCAAACATTCAATCAACCAATCTTAAATCGTTAATCGATATTCGGCGTTC
>WFZS01000071.1 GCA_015489465.1 Bacteroidales bacterium
GCCGGGAAGCCCACAATTCGCAACGGAATACCGTCTTTTTGAAATTCGTCAAACGAATCGACACAAAGCTGCTCGCTGAAAAAGGCTTTGCCGTTTTCATCGGCATCAATGGCAAAAACTTTTTTGTTTGCGGGTGCGAAAGTGGAATACATTTGATGGGCATAGGCAGCACCTTTACCTTCGGAAACCTTGGGTGAGTAAGCGAAAATCAGGTAATTGACCTTTTCATCGCTTTTTAATCCGTAACTTTCGATGATACGCTGGCGCATGAGTGTTTGCCGTTCCTGCGATGCTTTGTCCCACGAAATATGACTCTTTTGTCCGCTGGTTCCGCTGGAGGTAAAAGTAGCCGCCACTTCCGATTTGTCAATGGAAAGCAGATCGTACCATTTAAAAGCATCTACCAACAGATGCGGAATGCCGGCAAGGTCATCAATGGTTTCTACCGTATTGATATCGAAGTTTTCAGCATCGCAAAGGTTCCGGTAAATTTTATTGTGTGCGTAATGAAACTCAAAAGCCTCTTTTACCGCCTGCACAAAAACAGCATCGGTTTCTTCGGTATGGTTTAGCGCATCTTTAATTTGAAAAAGTTTATTTAAATATTTCATGTGTTTAGTATTTAATCATCGTTGTCATATTTATTTAACCCGTTTGTCGTTCAGTCGTTTAACCTTTCCCGTTATGGGGCTGCGCGGCAGTACGCCCAGATCGACAAACTCAACATCCAACGATACCAAACCCATCTCCTCGCCAACTTTAATATCGTTGATATTGGTTTTGATGTTGTTTTTAATATTTCCTATAAGCTGTTTTGAATCTTCCGGATTTGACGATTCGATTTTCAGCATTATGTTCAAGTTTCCGTTGCTCAAGTCTTCGAGAATAAACTGGTAGTTGGCACTGATGCCATGGGTGGAAACATAATCGGAAAACGATTTTTCAACGGTATCCATCGAAATGTACGCTCCTCCGATTTTAAAATCGTCGCCGGCACGTCCGCCAATAATAAAAGTGGGGTTTTTATCACCGCAGCTGCATGGTTTTCCTGTCCATTTGGCAACATCGCCAATGCGATAGCGGATGATGGGTTGCGAAAGACGTTCCAGGTTAGTGATAAGCACTTCACCGGTTTCGCCGGGTTTGCAAACCCTGTTTTCTTCAAAATTATACAGCTCAACAAACTGGAAATCGGTGGGCAGGTGGTATTCGTTGGAGGCACAACTATCACACTGGTAGCCTATCAATCCGCAGTCGGCACTTGTATAGGCCAACGATTCAATCTTAACCTTTTCGCCAAAAGCTTTTCGCAAATGATGGCGTATCATTTCGCTCATGTGCTCTCCGGCATACCCGATAATTTTAACAAAATCAACCTTTAGGTTTTGTTGCAAAATCTTATCGGCAAGAATTACGAAAACCGTAGGCAGGCTCAACAAAACCGTGGGTTTAAACTCCATAATGTAAGCAAGCATCTTATCAAAATCGATGTTGGCGGAGATGGGAAGGTGGTTGGCTCCGATAAGCCTGATGTTGTCGTGCAGGGCTATAAACGAAGGCCAAAGGCTGCCTGCCACAAAAAGATTGGCAACGCAGTCCTCAGGTGTGATACCCATAAGTCGCAACGCATCCGCCTGACGTTGTAAAAACGCATCCCACTCGCGATAGGTAAGCATGGTATATCGAGCCAGCCCGGTAGAACCACCGGTAGAGGTCATAATGGTTTCTTTGAGCGGCATTTCAAGGGTTAACATGCTCTCCGACTTGGGATAACTGTTGTTAAACAGCTCGTCTTTGGTGAGAATGGGAACCTTTAACCAATCGTCGTATGTGGAAACTGATGCTATCGATTTATATTTTTCGTTGTAAAATGCCGAATGTTTTTTGGCGTATTCAAAAACACCTATTGCCTTTTGCAACGACTCTTCATTTGATAAATGTTTAAACATGACTAATTTTTTATGGTGTGATGTTTTTGTGCTAATTTTTTTTGTGAGATGGGAACAACAGTAACCTTTACCAACTCTTCACCTGCCGCTGCCGAGAGTTTATCGTACTTGGCGGTAAATTCGTTGGACGACTCTTTTAAAAACCCGACCACCGCTTTTTGATATTTTTCCGAAAGGCTCTCATGCTCTTCCAAAACGTATATGGTAAATTTTAAAAATTCCACATCGTTTTTTTCAACTTTTTCAACTTCGTACAATCCTCCGTATTGATAGCTTTCGTCCAACGAGTCGAAAAAATCGCCACTTGCATAGGTGTTTAAATTGGTTCCGTAAAAAACAATGGAATTGCTTACACGGCCGAAAACATATAGCAATTCATCGGGAAGTTTGTCAAACAGTTCACGGCTTATGCCGGTATCTTTTAAAATCTCTTTGTGAATAATGCCGCCTGTATCTTTAGTATTGTAACGGATGAGAGGCACAAACTGATCTTTGGTTACCACAAGGCTTCCGTTTAAGCTTTCCATATAAGCGTGGTCGTTTTTAATAAAAAACATGGGAGGATTTTCGTCGTTAAACAGTTTTTTAGACCATTGCGGATGATTGTTTAAAAACTTGCGTAACAAAATGGTTTCACGGCTTTCGATGCCGAGGTCGCCGGTGTCAGCCGAGCCATACCCTGTTTTTACCACATAAACGTTATCGTGTTTATGTCCGAACATGCGAGCTGTTTTTTCTCTGAAATTTTCGGTAAAATATTCACCTACCACCGGAAAAAATATTTTTCCGTTGAGCAGCTCTTTTTCTTCCCTGAGCAATGCATAAATAATGCTGATGCTCGAAGGGTTGGTAATCCATACAATCTGTTCAAACATACTCCCGAACTCTTTGGCAATAAATGCCGATTCTTTAAGGTCGATGCCGGGTGTGGCAGTAACAACGCCATCGGTTTTGGCAGCAAGATTCCGCAGGGTACAGGCCAGTTGCATCCCGCCAATCCATGTTCCCAACGCCAGCGAAACCAATATTAAGGTTGATTTTTTATCGATGGAATAGTTGTCGATAAACAGCTCTCTTACTTTACCGAGATACTCCTCTTCGTCCTCCGACTCTTTAAGCCACAGCACACTGCCGCTTTTTGAAAATCCGCTGGAAGCTCCTATTAAAAAACATTTTTTAAAGCTTCCTTCGCGGATAAGGTCGCCCACAGGATAGGACAACAGGTAATTCTTTTTGTCGGTCAGCGGAATATCTTCCCACCGTTTAGCCTCGTTAAAATGGTGTTTGGAAAGAAAACTTTCATATCCTTTTACGGTGTTGCGTACATTGTTAAATAGCTCAAATTTATCCATGACTTATTTGTAAATTTTATTCAATATTCAACTCTTTAAGCCGGTAAACGCCAATGGCACTAAACAAGATTATCATCCCGCTTATTACAAAAACCCAAAATATTCCAATGGTGCCTGTTACCGCTCCCATTACACCATAGCTGACCGGCTGCAACGAAAGTGACACGGCAATTATTAATGACATAATTTTTCCAAGCGACTCTTGCGGAAGCCGTTTTTGATACAACGATATAAGCGTGATGTTAAACACATTGAGGAAAAACCCGATAACAAACATTTCCAACAGTTGTAAAAGCAATATGGACGTAAAGCCGGTAACGATAAAGGTACCACCCATGGACACAAAAGAAGCCGATAAAACGGTTCCGGGTTTTATGGTAAAGTTTTTTCCGGATAGCAACAACGAGCTTGTAAGCATTCCTGTACCAATTGCTCCCATTAAATAGGCGATTACTTTAACATCCGCTTTAGCCATTATGGGAACAATAATGGTCAAAGAAGAAAAGAAAAAGTTTACAACCGCCATTTTGAGTATCATTTTGTGTACGATGGCGTACTGCTTTACCAGCCTGACACCTATTTTAATATCCTCAAGCATAGGCGTTGCCGTTTTTTTTAAAACATGGCTAACATCTTTAATGTTGAGCAGAAACAGTACCGACACCAAAAACATAGCTCCCGCGCCAATAAAGGCTTTGGTAACGCCCAGAGTTGCTATTATAGCCGAACCGAACAGCGGTCCGACAATGGAGCTGGCACTACCGCTAATTTGCTCAACGGCATTGGCTTGTGTAATTTTGTCTTCGGGAACCAACGAAGGAATAACCGCCAGGGAAGCAGGATTAAAAAATGCCGATGCCAATGAAATACCGATTGTTCCCGCAATGAGCCAGGTGGTATTTAAAACGGCAATATGATAGAGCCAGGCAAACACCAAAACGATCAACAACCTGAAAAAATCGGCGGTCATCATAACGGCAATTTTGTTGTTACGGTCTATCATGCTGCCGGCAAAGGGCGCAATTATTACGGCGGGCAGTGAGGCAGCCACCATGGCCAAGCCGACAATTAGCGCTGAGTTTGTCCATTTATAAACAAGCCATATAAGTATTAACGAGTGCATCCGTGATGCCAGTTGCGAACCTACCGTGGCTATCCAGAACCTGAGAAATACCGTGTTGTTCTTAAAAATATCTATCATTTGAGCACCTTCTCTTTCTCGCTGAAAATGTAGTTGAAAATTTCCTGCGCCTTTTCACCGTAGATTTTAATCTTCGATGAATCTATCGTTCCGTTTAAATATTCAAAACGGATGGCATCTTTACCATTTAACAAAGAAGGTGCTATGCCGGCAAAAAAGAATTTTTCCCCCTCTAACTGTTCAACTAATTCAGTTATGTCGGAATGCTCAATTGAAATGAATAAAAAAATTACCTCCGCTTTAAGTTTAAACAAAAGGTTATAAAATGCTTTTTTAATAGTATCAAATGTGCTTGTGTCAGGTTCGGATACCTCGATAACACCGAACCCCCATCCTGCGTAATAATTCGATTTTACTTTATTGGTTCCCGAAACAGCATTTGGTGTCTTTTTTCCCGGAGTAAAGTCATAACCGAGATTATTGTAAATCTTTTCAATAATAGACTTATGCTTCGGCGGTAAAAAAAGGTTCCGGTTCCTTTTTATCAAAGGTTTGAAATAGAACATGCAACTTTCGCGTTGCGAAAGAGTATTGCTTATTTGCCTGAAACTCAATTTTTGAGGCACCAATCCGAAAGAAAAGCCACAGGGGAACGAACCGAAGCTTACATTTACTTTTTGGCTGAATACATGGGTTGTTACCGGTTGCGACATTATTCCTTCCAACTGAAGTTCCAAGGCTTTCTTTTCAAGCATAACACGCATTTTTTTCATCAGATTAAAGCCTCTATACTCCGGTGAAACCACTGCCTGCCCGCTTTCCGCAACAATGCCCAATGAAGGGCGCTCCAAAGCATAATGGCCTACTATTTCATCACGCCGTTTGTCGTGACAAACAACCGATATGAGTTTACCGCTTTTGTTTTGTGCTATTATTCTTTCGGGGTAATAAAGATCCTCGTTAGGATACGTATAACCGTAAGCACGGTAAATGGTACGGGCTATTTTAATTGCATCGGAATCTTTAATAAATCTTATATCAATATCATTAATATCAACTTTAACTTTTTCCTCTGCTTCAGGGCGTTTGTTATTAAGAATGGTAATGATATCACGCTGGGGCAATTCAAATGAAAGGCGAAACTCCTTACCTCCCGAACCATGATTAACCCATTCTACTTTATCGGCATACTGCTTAATTAAAAACAGCTCCATTCCTTCGGTATCAACGGCATCAACATCTGCTTCCGGATGATATTGCTTTGCCAATGAACTGTCAAACGGCAACCCTTTGTCAAAAAAAGAAAGGATGAAATAAGAATCATCCACATCGGCAACAACCTTTATTGTCGATAATTCACCGGGATTGAACGAATTTTTTAAAATATGTAAAAATGCTTCTTCGGAAATAAGCCTTAAATGTTGCAACATGTTTTCCGGTAAATTATATACTCTGGCACTCTCTACAACAAAAGATTGAAGAACCAAAAGCATTCCGGTTTGATTGGGTAGTTGCAACTCGGTCATAAAAAAGTATTGGTATTAAACCGTTTGTAATTAGTATTTCCAAATGTACAAAACTTTGATCAATAACAGTAAAACAAAAACGGATTGATGTCTCTTAATAATTTGAAGATCCGTATTCAAATAGAGGTTAAATAAAAGTAATAACTTGCGTAACCAAAAAATAAATGTAAATGTATAAGTTACGTTATTTTGATAGCTGTTACCAAACTTAAATAAAAACACAATAAATTAGATGTTTTGCTCCTAACACTTTTTTAAATTTTTTAAAAAACTATCCATATTATATTAAATTTGCAACTTCCAATAAACTAATAAAAAAATGAAAGATTCAATTGCAATATTATGCGGTGGCGGTCCCGCTCCGGGTATCAATTCCGTTATCAGTTCGGTATCGTTGGTTTTCTTAAGAGCCGGTTACAGGGTTATAGGGATTCATGACGGATACAAAGGTTTGTTCAGTAAAGACGGAAATTACCAGGAAATTGATTTTGCTTTTGCGGATGACATACATAAAAAAGGTGGTTCCGCATTAAAGATGAGCAGGTATAAACCTAAAGATGAAGATTTTTCAACAGACTTTTTTGTTGAAAACAATGTTAAACTCCTTGTGACCATTGGTGGTGACGACACCGCATCAACAGCTAACAGAATAACAAAGTATTTGAGTGAACACGATGTAAAAATTCAAAATATCCATGTTCCCAAAACCATTGACAACGACCTTCCGCTGCCTCCGGGCATCCCCACATTCGGATACCAGTCGGCAAAACACGAAGGTGTTAGAATAAGCCAAACAATTTATGAAGACGCACGTACTTCGGGAAACTGGTTTATAATTTCGGCAATGGGACGTGAAGCCGGTCATCTTGCATTCGGAATAGGTGCTGCAAGTAAATTTCCCATGATTATTATTCCGGAGATGTTTAACAAAACCGAGGTTACTTTCGATAAAATCACACGTTTGTTGATTTCTTCAATAGTAAAAAGAAAAGTTATAGGAGTTGAATACGGTGTTGCCATCGTTAGCGAAGGAGTATTCCACTTTATGAGCGATGATGAAATTGAAAACTCGGGTGTAGTTTTTACTTATGACGAACACGGGCATCCCGAATTGGGCAATGTTTCCAAAGCTCATATTTACAATATTTTACTTCAGAAAAAACTTAAAGAGCTCGGGATCAAAGTAAAAAGCCGTCCCGTGGAAATGGGTTACGAACTTCGTTGTGTAGCTCCCACGGCATACGACCTTATGTATTGCAACTATCTGGGTATAGGTGTTAAAAAACTTTTTGACGAAGGTAAAACGGGATGTATGGTAACAGCTTCACCGGACGGTAAAATAAAGCCTCTTTACCTTAAAGACGTAGAGGATGAAAACGGAAAGATAAAACCCCGTCTTGTGGATATGAACTCCGAAAAAACCAAACTCGTTTTTGATAACAGCATGTTATATATCGAGCCTAAGGACTATGAAGCCGCCAAACAGTGGCTTTCCAACCCGGAAGAATACGACTTCAAAAAAATCCTTAATTGGGATTAAAAAATATTCAAACCCGGGTAAAAATATCCGGGTTTTTTTCCATTAATTCTTTTACCTTTCTTACAATGGTTCCGGCAAGTTTAACATTAGACTCGTGAGTCCAGCCCGCTATGTGGGGAGTAAGAACAACATTATCCATTTTTACAAGCTCTTTGAAATCGGAAGGCAAATCCTCTGCTTTCAAATTTTCAAATGACAACCCTTCGTATTCAAGAACATCGAGGCAAGCACCTCTTACCTTCCCGGATTTCAGATTTTTAACCAAATCAGCTGTTTTCAGAACCCTACCCCTTGCAGTGTTAATAATAAAAATATCCTTTTTAAAAGAGTTGATAAAATTGTCATTTACCATAAATAGGGTTTCATCGGTTAACGGAACATGCATGCTTACCACGTCACACTTTTCAAAAAGTTCTTCGAGGGTTGATTCTTTGACAAAATCATCTCCGAATCCCGTTTTATACTTATCATAAGCCAAAACTTCAGTGTCAAAACCTTTCAACTTATTAGCAAAAGAAGTACCCATATTACCGTAGCCTATTATTCCAACGGTTTTGCCTTCAAGTTCCAGGCCTCTGTTTTCCTCGCGTTTCCAAATCCCGTGACGCACTTCGTTATCAGCTCGCAAAATGTTGTTGAAAAGTGCCAACAACATTCCAAGAGCCTGCTCTCCCACGGCATTACGGTTTCCTTCCGGTGCATTTAAACATGTTATTCCTTGTTTTTCTGCATATTCAACATCAATATTTTCCATGCCGGCTCCCACTCTGCCGATAAATTTTAATTTGGAGGCTTTTTCCAAAATCTCCTTATCGAGCTTTATTTTGCTTCTTATCACAACCCCGTCGTATTCTCCGATTATCTTTTTATAATCATCGTACCCCAAGTCTTCAAAATAATCGCACTTAAAACCCAGTTTTTCCAAACCTCCGGGTAATGCAGGGTGAGTTGTATCTATAAACAAAACTTTCATTGACAATTTTTTTAAACTATTACACTTCTATTTTCAAAAGTTTATTACCGTATTTGGAATAATGTAATTTAACTTTTCCTTTTTTCTCGGCTTCTTCAACTTCTTGTTTAGAAACCTCGAAAGTTGCATTATCCACATGAATCATAAAATTATTTTTTGACTTTTTACGTTTAAACCCCCAGGCATCAACAACGGAAATAACTTTTGACTTTTTTATCTTGCGCTCATCTTCATGTATTTCCAAAGGTTTTTCCAATATGATTTTTTTCCCTGATTTTATATCTTTCAACGAAACGCTTGCAACAATCCAAAACACGAATAATGAGAATACAAAACCCAGTAACAATACCGAATACGGATCTATATTTACATGCCCTTTAAGTGCCAGAAAAAACACAACAGCGAAAAATGTAAATAGTAGAACGGCAAAAAATATACCCAGATAAATATCTTTTTTTAAAAGATTGATGTCTTCTTTTTCAAGAGGTTTTTCCATATTAATTTTTTACAGGTTTTAATCCCAAAATCCTTTCGGCAAACTCGAATGTTTTACTTTCCACCTTTTTATAATTTTTATTGTATATGGATGATGCTATGGGGTGACATCCGGCATCGGGAAATGCGACCTTCATCTTTTTATCGGGAGGGGTACCGAGTTCATCATACATTTTCAACATAGCGTCAACACTAACCGTAGGATCTTTTTCATTTTCGTTTTTGTAATAATAGCCCAAAAAAACAGGTTGTTTAACCTTTTTAAATGTTTCGGGAGTCATTGTTGCCTCAACAAGTTCTATCATGGCACGAGGACCGTTAATATGGTATCGGGATTGCCAATACTTTTGTATTTCGGGCGGGTCGTCATATTTTATAATCTTACCTTTTATCAATTTGGCAAAAGCATAACCGGCTTTAGAGGAAAGTAAATGAGCGCTTTTTTGGGCTACATCCACATTGGGAGAGTAAAGAATGAGGGCATCAATAACATCCGGATTATCGGCGGCAAGTTTCAATGATTGTGTTCCTCCCGTTGAAGTGCTCATCAAGATAACTTTATCACCCAACTGCCTTCCGAGTTCAACAGCTCTTTTTGCAGAGTTAAAATAGTTCTCGGGAGTTAAATTTTTTAAAGGTTCCTCACCGGCAAGACCGTGTTCGGCAAGTCTCGGACAAAACAGGTTCATTCCGTACCTTTTAGCAAAATCGTAATTTACAGGATATCCTTCCATACAGCTAGCCGAAAATCCGTGTAAATAAATCAAAACATAAGGGGTTTTCTCTTTTTTGTTTGAATCGGCCCATACAATTCTTGCCTCATTGCCCGGTTTAAGGTTTTTTGTTGTATCATTTTCCTTTTTTATCAATTGTTCAACCTCAACAGGTGTCATCGATATCGATTTGTCAATTTTACCATCAATCATGGGTTTATAACTTTTACAACCGTAAGATAAAAATATTACGATAATTAATAATGTAAAAGGTTTTATAATGTTCATAGTTGTTAATTGTTTGAATGTATTTTAAATTTATACATCGATTTATAAAAAAAGGAATATTAGCATTTGTTTTATTAATTTCAAAGTAATACCATTTAAAACAACTTATTTTAAAGGTTCATTTATTTTTCCACAGCCTGCAAAAGTTTATTGTACCAATTTTCACCGAATTTTCTTATTAAAGGTTCTTTAAGATATTTATACAGAGGTTCGCCTTCCGACCTTCCTTTTTGTAATGCCGGAACACAAATATGCCACCTGTGATAGTTAACGGCAATCCTGTCGCCAACCTTATCCAAACGTATAGGATAAAGATGGCATGAAACGGGCTTGCGGAATTTTATTTTTTTCTCTATCCATGCTTTTTCTATAGCACAAAGAGCTATTCCTTTTTCAAAATACACAAAAGCACATTCCCTGTTATTTACCAAAGGTGTAACATATTCCCCGTCAACATCATAATCAAAAACACCGTATTTATCAATAACCTCAATACCTTCGGAAGTCATAAAAGGTTTAATTTTCTCAAGGTTATCTTCAATTATCGAAATCTCATCTTCTTCCAAAGGGGCACCGGCATCACCTTCCACACAGCAATCGCCGTGGCATGATTTTAAGTCACAAGCAAACTTTATATCTTTTACATCATCACTTACAAGGACATTGTCAACAATAATCATAATTAATATTTTCGGTAAAAGTAATTTTTTTACACTTTAAGAAAAAGTATAATACCTTTGTAAAAGCAAATTCAAAAAATTTTAGTATATTAACAAGTAATTTTAACTACAAAAACACTCATGAAAAAAATATACATATTTCTGACTTTAATTATTTTAAGTGTTACCGGCTACGGACAAACCACCCTTTCGGCGGGTGATATTGCTATTTTCGGCGTAAATACCGACAACCCCGATGATTTCGGTTTTGTTTTACTGGTTGATATAGATGCGGGTACTGAAATCAGATTTACCGACAGCGGTTGGAAATCCGATAACACATTCAGAGGTAACGAAGGTGCCGTAAAATATACTGCACCCACAGCACTTCCCGCCGGCACGGAAATAACCTATCAAGGTAATAGCTCAGATTTTACAGACGATAACGATTCATATGTTGGAACCAACGGATTTAACTTAAGTGCATCAGGAGATCAGGTTTTTGCCTTTCAAGGTCCTTCGAACAACCCTACATTTATTTTTGCGGTACAAACCAACAGTACGGCATGGCAAACCGATGCCACTTCATCCAACAATTCTGCTCTTCCGCAAGGTTTGACGGACGGTGTAAATGCCGTTGCGGTTGGTTCCGGAAGCGGTAGCGGAGATGAATATGATAACGCCGCATATGACACAACGGGAACCACTTCAGGTTCGGCTTCCGAAATTTTAAGTGCAATATCCGATAATTCAAATTGGCTGGGGAACAACAGTACCCGTTATAACTTGGCAGATTTCGACTTTGATGTAGGTGTGGGTAATCCTTTAAATTTTACCGCCGTTCCGGCAACCACAGACCAAATAAACTTGTCATGGTCCAAGAATTCGGATAATGACAGTGTTATGATTGCATGGAGCAGTGACGGAACTTTCGGGACTCCTGTAAACGGTACCGTTTACAAAACGGGGGATCCGATATCAGGTGGCGGAACGGTAATATATCGTAATGACGGAACATCATACAGTCATACCGGACTTACACAGGGAACGCATTATTATTACAAAGCCTGGTCGGTTAATAACTCCGGCACATATTCATCGGGGGTCGAGGCAGATACATCAACTCTTAAAGCCGAACCTTCAAACCATGTTGCCAATTTTACCGCAGGTAATTCAACAAGCACATCAATAAGTTTGTCGTGGGATGATAATGACGGTAGTGTTGCGGCTGACGGTTACCTCATAAAAATCAACAAAACAGGTAGTTTTACAACTCCCGTTGACGGCTCACCTGAAAGCGATGACACCGATGTTTCCGACGGGGCAGGTGAAGTAAACGTAAATCACGGCACTCAATCATATACATGGCAAAATCTGGATCCCAACACAACTTACTACTTTATTATTTACCCTTATACCAATTCGGGTAGCAATATAAATTACAAAACCGACGGCACCGTTCCTACAACTTCGGCATCAACAGCCAATGTAAATTTAAATCTTATTATCTCGGAAGTTGCAGACCCGTCGGATAGCACTTATGCCAGGTTTGTAGAACTTTATAACCTCGGTAGCAGTACAATAGATTTTAGTACCGATACATGGTACCTCGCACGACAGGTTAACGGTGGAACTTTTTACAGTGTACAATTATCAGGCTCAATACCATCGGGGAATACTTATGTGGTGGCATACAGCCAATCCAGATTTAACAACAGCTACGGTTTTAATCCCGATCAAGCAAGCGGTTATATTAACGGAAACGGTGACGACGGTTATTTTTTATACTACGGAGGTGACCACACTACAGGCACTTTAATAGATGCTTACGGCGTAAGAGACGAAGACGGAACCGGAAAAGATTGGGAATACACCAACACTAAAGCCGTTCGATTACGTTCCGTTACATCGCCTAACACAACATGGACGGCATCCGAATGGGATATTCCTTCATCTGCAAGTACCGGTGACATGACACCTTCAGCACACAATGAAAATGTTAACTGGCAAGGCAACACAAGTTCCGATTGGAATACAAAAGGTAACAACTGGAGTGGTGCGCAAGGATTTATTCCGGACGCTTCTTTCAATGTTACGGTTCCTCAAACATCAAACCAGCCGCATATTGACAATAGTGCAAGAAGTAACAATGTGTCTGTAAATTCAAATTCGGAGTTAATTATCGAGCCTTCGGCATCATTAACGGTTTACGGAAATATTTCGGTTGCTACATCTAAAAACAAAACCGCCGGTACCCTCAAAGTTAGCTCCGATAACACAGGCGACGCTTCATTAATTGTTAAAGGAAGTTCAACAGGTCCGGTTACTGTTCAGCGGTATGTTCAAGCCGGAGGTTGGCATTTAATATCTCCGTCAACAACAGGCGTAACAGCACAAGATTTGTATATTGATTCAAATCATAACGCATGGTTAGTAGAGTTTGACGAAAGCGGTGACACTGCAGGCAGTTGGAGTTACATAACAGATTTATCGCAATCATTGACTGTGGGAACGGGATACTCATACTGGGTGGATGACCAGGATACTTCGTATAACATTGCAGATTTTAAAGGTTCGTTGCAAACTCAGGATTTGACGGTAACACTTCAATATACCGATTCGGATCACGGATGGAATTTGTTGGGGAATCCTTTTTCTTCGGCTTTGGATTTTGATAAAGGCACTTGGGATCCCAATACCGTTACTTCGGGATTTATTTATGTTTGGGATGACGATTATAACGGCGGTGATTACCGCGTTTCAGGTACGGACCTTACAGATAATATTATCCCTATGGGACAAGGTTTTTTTGTGGAGGCTACAAGTTCGGGAAACTTTACCATTCCTGCCGAAGCAAGGGTGCACAGCACACAAGATTTCTGGAAAAAATCCAAAGAAGAAAAGAACAAGCCTTACATTAAAATACAATTGGGAGGAACAGGTGTAGCCAATACCGTTTATATAGGTTTCCCCGATTTCGGTACCGACCAAAGGGATTATGCAGGAGATGCAAGGAAATTATATTCTTCGGCAACAAAACCGCAATTATACGCCGTAGAAAACGATTTGGCTCTTTGTATTAATACCAAAGCACCTTTATCGGAAGAACATAACCAAGTTACGGTTCCTTTGTACCTTGACCGGGTTTCCGATGAAAATTACTCTTTAACATTTTCGGGAACGGAAAATCTTGAAAATACCGGTATAATTTTGGAGGATCTAAAAACAGGTTCCATGCAGGATATGAAAGAGAACCCCGTTTATAATTTTACCTCCTCTCAAGGTGATAGTAAATCCCGTTTTTTGGTACACTTTTTAAGAAATGTTACGGGAATCCCCGATAATGAACCCATACCGGAAAATGTTAAAATCTATTCTTACGGCAAGGATGTTTATGTTAATTCCGTTTACGACGGTAAAGTGTTTATTTATAATATGCTGGGTGAAAATATTGCTAAAGCATCCGTTACAAATAACAAATTAAGGAAATTACATGTTGATCTTAACAACGCAATTGTTATTGTTAAAGTGATTTCCGGTAATTCCGTAACGGCAAAAACGGTTTTCTTACATTAATTCACGGTTTTTGTAACTTTTATTTACCAAAAGGAAGAAGAAGCAAAAACACAACAACCTAATTAAAGGTTAACGATTATAATTTTTTTAATAAAGTAGGGGAAATGTAAGCCTTATCGACTAACCATTTCCCCTTCTTCGAATTTAAATCATATTTCGGTTCTATATAAAAAAAGGAACCGTGATTTAAGATTATTAAAATTTCTTCTTCACAATATCGCTTTCCTTGTAGCCTATACGTTGTGTCATAACATAAAGGTATTTTCCCTTTGGAACTTTTATAGGTTCGTGATATACTTCCCAACCGGAATTTAAGTCGGGAGTAAAATCTTTATCACTTATTATGTAACCTATCGAAGCGCCTCTTGTGGGACATGTTAAAATGATTTTTCTTCCTTCTTTTTTTATTACCGCTTTTTTCGTTACAGGCTGAACTCCGCCAATCCACATATTCTGAACCAGTTGATTTTCGGAAATTGCTCCCAGGTCTCCCGTCTGTGCCAGAAAATCATCAAGAGCTTTACTTAATTCGGCAATTTTATCTTTATATTGAGGATCGTCTATAATGTTATGAACGTTATCAGGGTCAACCTTGCAATCATACAACTCTTCGGGAGTTTTATAAAGTCTGAACCAAAGGTTTTGCTCGGTATTTAATCTTCCCAGCTTATGCAACCTGAGAAGATCATTCATCATATCTATATTTTTTCTGTAAGCAATATCTTTATAAAGAGGCCGTTCGGGATAATAGTTTCTTACGTAAAGGTATCTTCCGTCAAAAACAACCCTTATCCTGTCGGTAAACTCATCAAACCTGTCGGATGTCCCGAAAATGTATTTCCTTTCTTTTTTTGCTTTTTGAGGACCCATAAAGGCTTGACCTTGCATATAATCGGGAACCGGATATCCCGCAATAGAAAGTAATGTAGGAGCAAGATCAACAAATGAAATCAATTCTTTAACATGACCGTTTTCTATTTTTGATGGGTCCAATCCGTATTTTTTCTGATACTTTTCGGGAATTCTTACAATAAAAGGTACTTTTAGCCCCGACATGTAATGAAGACGTTTTCCGCGCGGCAACGGACCACCGTGATCACTGAAAAAGAATATTATAGTGTTGTCGTAAAGTCCTAAATCTTTAAGTTTTTGTATTTTTTCACCTATCTGTTTATCAAGAGCTTCAATATTGGAATAGTTTCTTGCAACATCCCGCCTCACTATTGAATCGTCGGGATAATAAGACGGTAGAGGAACCTTATCGGGTGAAACGGTGAGAGGCAGATTCTTTCTTTTCCAAATCTGCGATTCGTGTGTAACGTTATGGTTATATACTGCAAACCAAGGCATCCCTCCGGGAGCATGAGTATAGTCGGCCTTTGTATTATTTTCCGCCCAAGCGGTTACGGGAGCTGCAAATTGATAGTCTGTTTTTTGATTGTTGGTACAGTAATAACCGCTTATTCTCATATATTCCGAAAAGCATTTCACCTGCTCGGGGATTACCGCCGAATATTGAGGTACGGGATTTCCGTTAATGTCTTTTCCCATACCTACTTTTTTATATTTTCTTTTTCCCCACGACTGGATATCAAGAGCCGTACGCATGTGCATGGTTCCTATGGAAGTAGGATACATACCGGTTATTATTGACGACCTGCTGGGGGCGCAAACACCTACAACGGCATAAACATTATCAAAAACCAAACCTTCTTTAGCTAGCCGGTCAAGATTAGGAGTATGAGCCGTAGAGTCGCCATACATGGAAAGAGTCGGACTTATATCTTCACATGTAAGCCATAAAATGTTCGGACGGTCATCTTTCTTTTGTCCAAAAGAATTAAACCAAAACAGAACTATTAAGGCTATAAAAACATACTTTTTCATTTCCGGTATTATTTAAGATTATATTTCCGCTGTGCTTTATGAAGTTCTTTACTCAAACTGTCAACTACCTTCTTATATTCGGGAAGTCCGGCAACATTTACATTTTCTTCGGGGTCTTTTTTGTGGTCGTACAACATACGGGCAAAAATTTTACCTTCTTTATTGGTAAACTCGGTATATCTGTACCTGTCCGTTTTAAATGAATCTCCCGCTTTCCACCTGCTGAGTGCGTAATTCATTTTTTCAGGTTTTCCTTCTAAAATAGGAACAAGGCTTTTCCCTTGATTTTGTTCAAGTACGGGGATTCCCGCCAACTCCGACAATGTCGGATACACATCAACCATCTCCACAAGTGCATCCGACACCTTTCCTTTTAACTTTCCGGGCGCTATAACTATGAAAGGAACACGTAATGCAATGTCAAAGTTAGTATGTTTTGCCCATTCCTTATGTTCCCCAAGCTGCCAACCGTGGTCTCCCCAAAGGACAATAATCGTATTATCGTAAAGTTTCAGTTTTTTCAGTTCGTCAATAAGAACTCCAACCAAACTGTCAATATAACTAACGGAAGCATAATATCCGTGTTTAAGCGTCAGCCTCATCTCTTTATCTGTTATGTCGCCTTTTTTAGGAATACCGCGATAAGCCCTAAGCTCGCCCCATGAGCTTAATGCTATTTTCGGAACATCTTTGGGATAGAAATAGTTGTCGGGTTCTTTTATATCATCTTTACCGTAAAGATCCCAAAAACGTTTAGGTGCAACAAAAGGGAGATGAGGACGGGCAAATCCTACGGCGAGGAAAAACGGTTGACCTGTTTTTTTGAAAATTTTAAGTTCTTTTACAGCGTTATTTAATGTTCTAACATCCAAAAAGGCTGTATCAGGAACACTGTCGGGAGTTATTTCATAAGGATATGAGCGTTTATATCCCGGTTCGGGGTGTTTATTGTATTCAAGGTTATCTTTGGTGTGATATTCAAACATGTTTTCGGCAGGGTAATATTTACTCCACGAACGTTTTGAAGCATCGTGCTTACCGTGAATAACTTTACCAATTGATACGGTATAATATCCGTTTTCTTTAAAATGCTGACCCATTGTTATTGCTCCCGGAGTATCACGGTCTATTTCGGAAGCTGCCCTGGTAAACCTCGTCCTTGTAGGTCTGATTCCGGTATGCATACTTGCCCTTGAAGCACCGCAAACGGGAACCTGGGCATACGCTTTGGTAAAAACAACACCTTCTTTGGCGAGTTTGTCAATATTCGGTGACTTTATTATTTTATTTCCATATACTCCCAATTCGGGTCTCAGGTCATCAATTGTTATAAACAAAACATTGGGTTTCTTGTTTTTTTGAGCAAAACAACCCTGCAGTGTTAATAAAACGGTTAACGTTACTAATATTAATTTTTTCATTTACGTGAATTTTTAGGCTCAACGGCGTTTATTTCTTTTTTCCAATCATCAAGCTGTTTCAGTAATTTTTCAGCAAGTTTTTTATTTTCATCAGCAATATTGTCTTGTTCGTACGGATCTTTTTCAAGGTCGTAAAGTTCCGTTGTATTATCATCTAGATAGTTTATGAGTTTATACTTTCCTACTCTTATTGCAGAAGCATTATGGTCGCCTGTTGAATGAGGACGGGCACGCGGCGAGTGCCAATATAATGTTCTACCGGTTTCTTTTTTACCCTCCATGAAGGGTTTTAAACTGATACCGTCAAGATGTTGTTTCGGCATCAACGGTAATCCGTTCAGGTCGAGAAGTGTGGGGTATAAATCCGTTGTTACGACTACTTCATCAACATTTTTCTTTTTGTTGAACTCTTTATCATATATAATGAAAGGCACTTTTAAACCGCCTTCGTAAACATGACCTTTACCGGCTCTCAAAGGCAAATTGCTGGTTGCCAGAGGACGTTTATTACCGGCACCTCTATTTGAAAGTCCGCCGTGGTCGGATGTAAAAACAATTATTGTATTATCAAGAAGACCTTTGTCATCAAGTACTTTCATTATTTCTCCAACACTTTTATCCACGGTTTCAATCATTGCGGCATAAACCGCATTATCTTGATGTGTTTTTGTTTCACCGTCTTTTAAAATTATATCTGGACCTTCAAAAGTCATTGTTTTAAGTTTATCTCTGTATTTTTTAACAATACTGTCGGGAGCTTCAAAAGGAGTATGGACACCGTAATGGCAAAGCATGGCAAAAAAAGGCTTTCCGTGATGATCCATGTTTATGAATTCGATAGTTTCCTCGGTTAATCTGTCGGTAAGGTATTCTCCCGGTTTTCCACCGTCCAAGCCCACAATATCTTTATGTTTACCGGAAATTTTAGGATTACGGCTTTCGTTATAGGGATAAAAATAGGACTTGGGAGCACCGGCGGCACAACCTCCTTTATTTATATCGTAACCTTTGTTTTGAGGCCAGTCTTCAGGTTTATGTCCGAGGTGCCATTTGCCTGCAAAAAATGTGTGATACCCGTTATTTTTAAATGCCTGACCAATCGAAATATCAGTTGACGAAAGTGAATTGTTACCTCCGGGAATTTTATTTCTTGCCGGAAATTTTCCTGTCTGTATAGCATATCTCGAAGGAAGACAACGGGGATGGGCAACATAAGCATTATGAAACTCGACTCCCGATTCAGCCAATTTATCGATATTAGGTGTTTCATACAGCTTTGATCCGGTATGAGTCAAGTCATGATAACCCAAGTCATCAATAACAATTACCACCACATTTTTCTTTTTTTGTGAAAAAGAGGCAGCTGTTGAAAACAACAGGATTACCGTCAATAAAAACCTAAGGCTTTTTCTCATATTATATTTAATCAACTACTTTACTTCTTTCATGTAAACATCATCAATCCAAGCGGGATTATCTCCGTTCAACCATTTATTTACGGCTATTTTTACAGTCTTATGATTTCCCGAATTAAATTTTATGGAAACCTTTTTATAATTATCATCCGAAGAAGTTACCACTTTGTTTTTCTCTCCTTCCATCAGAACCACGAGTTTAACTTTTTCCCCGCCATATGATTTGAGCCATGCAGAAACCTCATAATCGGTATTTTTCTTAACATTAACAAACTGGTTTGCACCCGATTTATCTGCCGCTATCATTAAACAACTCTCACCGCTATGCTGATTGCCGCCGAAATCGAGTTCAGTTTCACCGTAATTGAGCCATGGTTTGATTTGTCCTTCAAAACCTCCGTTTTTAATCAAATTGTTTTTATCGTCAAATTCATTTACCGATTCGGGAATTTCAAAAGTAAGTTCCAGGTCGTCAGGATTTTCCAGCACTTTTTGAATAGCGTAATATGCCGGTTTGGCTCTTAATTTTTCATCAAAAATAAACCTGTAATTTCCTCTGTGTTTATTATCAACAGGTCCGTCGTATAATCCCCAAGTATTGAAACCTACAACTCCCGTATTCCTTTTCTTTAACAACACTTTTAAAATATTTGCATAAGTAACGGCTTGCTCTTCAGCCATTTTTTTTGTAAACGCATCACTGTTTTTAAACGTATAATCAATTTCCGTTACATGAAACTCCAAACCGTTTGAGTGTGCCCAGTCAATCAAATCTTCGAGGTATTTCAAATCCTTTTTATTAAGAGCAACATTAACATCGGGACGTAAGTGTGCTTGCCAACCTATTCCGTCAACCCTCAAACCTTTTTTCTTGAGATATAAAACCGTTTTTTTAACTTTTTCCCAAGCAGCAGGCTCCATACGTACATGCTGGTTGTAAATCAGTTTAATATCCGGAGCATACTTATTTGCTATTTCAAATGCTTTTACGATATAAATGGGAATACTGTCTTCGTTTAGCCCTATTTTCAACCATGGATTTTCCCACTGGTCCGTTCCGGGTTTAGGTCCGAACCACGTTCCGTCGGCATTAACGGTTTCATTTACAACATCCATCCATTTAATCGTGGGGTTCCCGTTAAACCTTTTACATTGACGTGTCATATACTCTTCCATAACCTGTTCGAGTTCTTCAGGTGTTCTGTTATCTTCCAGAGCCCATTTTGATGCCTGCGGACTTACGGGACCGTGAAGACGCATCACCATATTATGATTTTTGGCAAACCTCACAAGGTTATCAATTCTATCCCAACGCCAAATACCGGGTTCGGGATGAACATATGATTGTTTTGCGGCATTTTCGGGAGTTGTGTACGAAAATTGCTCGGCAAGGAGGTCCAGGGCTTTTTTATCATAGCGGTAGCTTACGGTTGCTCCGACGTACACCGTGCCGGGTTTAAAGTTTTTGGCAACCAATTCTCTCAAAGGGGTTCCTTTGGGTTTGCCCGGTACTTCATTCGCCATAAATGTCAATGATGCATCCGGTACCAAATCTGTTCCTACCTGACTGTCGAGAAAATCGTGTAACTTTTTTTCAAGCTCGGCCGCAACTTCTTTATATTTTTTGTTTTTTACAAGATTTTTTGTTTCCAGCGGGTCGGCTTGATAATCGTATAATTCTCTACCGATAATATTTTTATCTTTTCTCGGTTTGGTTGAAACATAATCTTCATACCACTCGGTATATCTGTACCTGTCCGTTCTAATGGAGTATCCCATACCGCCTTTGGGTCTGGGCCACTGTGAAACAGCATATTTTTTATCAATATCTTTACCTTCAAGAAGCGGAACAAGACTTTGCCCTTGCAATAAAGTATCTTTTTCCAATCCGGCAAGGTCACACAACGTGGGATAAATATCCAAACTTTCTACCGGTATTGAAGTCTCCCCCGGTTTTTTTGAAGGGTCTATTATTATTAAAGGTAAATGTGTGGCCTGTTCAAAATTGGTATGCTTTGTCCAAAGTCCGTGGTCACCCAGATGAAAACCATGATCACCCCAAAGAACAATAATGGTTTTATCGAGTAAATTTTGTTTTTCAAGTTCGTTGATAACTTTTCCTATTTGAGCATCAATATATGATGTTGCCGCATAATAACCGTGTATTAATTCCTTTTGTTTTTCGGGATCCAATTCACCGTATTCATCAATTGTTTTGGGAATATCCGTATAAGATCTCAATTCCGGATTGTTATGATATGCAACGTCTGGACTTCCTTTTGCATGCCTTTGAAATTTGGCAAGTTTTATATCTTTTTCATCGTATAAATCCCAATATTTTTTAGGAGCGGTAAAAGGCAAGTGCGGTTTTTTGAAACCGACCATCAAAAGAAAAGGTTTATTGCTTTTTGCAAATCGATCAATCTTTTTTATTGCATCATTTGCAATCCAGCCGTCAAAATAATAATCATCCGGAACGTCGGCTTTATCTGTGGAGGGTCTAAAGTTTTTTCTTAAATATTTTTCCAGTTGTTTACCTTTAAGACCCTTCAGTTCACCTAATTTCTTAGCAAAATTATATTCCGCTTTTGCTTGTTTTGATTGATATTCTCCCAAAACAGGATAAGGACTTGTATGCGGAAGTTTGTAAGGAGGTTTATAAGGAATAGTCCATGACCGTCCGTCATAAGTTCTTTTATCAACGCTTCTGGGATCGAATATTTTACCCGTTGCGCATGTAATATATCCGTTTTGTTTAAAGTATTGAGGAAGCGTAACAACATTGGGGTTCTTGCTTCTTATATATGTTTTAAGATCCCAAACTTTTGTCCTGTCGGGACGCCAACCCGTTAACATACTGGCACGTGAAGGTCCGCAAACAGCTTGTTGTGTATAAGCGTTTTTAAAAACAAAACCTTTGGAAGCCAATTTATCGATATTGGGAGTTTTAGCAACCACGTCACCGTATGCTCCAATGGTCGGTTTAAGATCATCTACAGCTATAAAAAGAATATTTTTTTTGTTTTGAGCTGATAATGATAATGTTAAAATTAACGATAGTAATAAAAAAGAATATTTTTTCATAGACTGCATTTTATAAAAGAAACCCTTTAATAATAATCAATTACGATTAAATATTAAAGAGTTCCCGAACTGTTAAAACATTATTTTACCTTATCTGTTCCTATTTGACTTTTAAGAAAATCATGCATCAATTTTTGCATTTCCCTAACTACCTCTTTATATTCGGGATCATTTACATAATTATGAGTTTCCAACGGATCTTTTTCATAATCGTAAAGCTCACGGGCAGTAGGTTTTTTACCGTTTAACGGTTGAGTACTTCTGTAATCTTTATACCACTCCGTATATCTGTATCTTTCGGTTCTTACGGTATATCCCATCCCGTTATATTTTCTGTAAGCAGGCCATTGCGAAACGGCATATTCCATATCAGTCCTTTTTCCGTCCAACAACGGTTCAAGACTTTTACCTTGTAAAGTAGGTTCGGGTTTCAAACCTGCAAGTTCGCAAAGTGTAGGATAAATATCCAAAGTTTCAACGGGAATTGTTGATTTTCCAGGCTTTTTACCCGGATCGTATATAATCAAAGGCAACCTGGTAGCCTGTTCAAAATTGGTATGCTTACACCACAATCCGTGATCGCCCAAATGCCAGCCGTGGTCTCCCCATAAAACAACTATGGTATTTTCATCAAGTCCAAGATCTTTTAAAGCTTTAAGAACCTTTCCCACTTGTGCATCAACATAGGAAGTTGCAGCATAATAACCGTGAACTAAACGAGGTTGAATTTCCATACTCACATGACCCTGTTTATCCACAACATAACGCGGAATATCGGTATAACTCCTTAGTTCGCCGTTGGTATGATAAGCTACACCGGGACCGTTAACGGAATGTTTTTGCCATTTTGCAACAGGCACTTTATTTTCATCGTACAAATCCCAATATTTGGAAGGAGCAACAAACGGAAGGTGAGGGCGTTTGAATCCTACCATCAACATGAACGGCTTATTGTCCTTTGAAAGTTTTTTCAGCTTGTTGATGGCATCTAAAGCGATGGCTCCGTCCTCGTATGCGTTATCAGGCACATCGGCTTTTTCGGTAGAGGGTTTGTAATGCTTACGCATATACCTGTCTATTTTTCCGCGTTTCATACCGGCGGCTTTCAATGAGTCTGAAACTCTTTTGTAAAGTTTTAAATATCCGGGAGATTGGTAATATCCTAATTTAGGCGGTTTATTGTCCGCATAAGTCTTTAGCTGATAAGGATATTTATAGGGTTCGGACCATGAACGTCCGTCATAAGTTTCCTTATCCACACTTCGCGGATCGAAAATTTTACCTGTTCCCAATACAGTATAACCGTTCTCTTTAAAATATTGCGGAAGTGTAACGACATCGGGGTTTTTATCCCTTATTAATGTTTTTAAATCCCAAACTTTTGTCCTGTCGGGTCTCCACCCTGTCAGCATACTGGCTCTTGAAGGTCCGCAAACAGCTTGCTGGGTATAAGCGTTTAAAAAAACAAAACCTTTATCGGCAAGTTTATCGATATTGGGAGTTCTGGCAAAATCATCACCGTAAGCTTTAATGGTCGGTTTTAAATCGTCAACAGCTATAAAAAGAACATTCTTTTTTTGCTGTGCAACAGTGTTAAACGAAATACCCGATAGCAATGCCAAAGAAATGACAAACGTTAAAACCTTTTGTATTTTCATCTGTTTAAATTTTTTGTTTTTATGATAATGAAGAAAATAAACCTGCCTGTCTGACAGGCAGGAATTTCTTCATATTCAGGAACTCCCGATGAATTCTAATTTATATTACCGAAATCTTTATCGGTTATTTCCCTGAACTCTTCTAATGAAGCGGTATCACCAACAGCTTTCATAACACTGTCAAGTTTATGTTTCATCATGTTAAAAACATCTTTATAGGCAGGGTCGTAAGCCACATTATTGAGTTCGTGCGGATCTTTTTCAAGATCGTAAAGTTCCCATTGGTCAATGTTATAGTAAAAATGAGCCAATTTATATCTATCGGTTCTTATTCCGTAATGGGGTTGAACATGGTGCCAGAAAGGCCATTCGTAATAATGCATGTAAACGGCATCCCTCTTAACTTTTGATTTTCCGGTTTCGGCGATATCTTTAAAACTTCTGCCTTGAACCTCTTTCGGAACATCCAGTCCTGCAAAATCAACAAGTGTGGGTGCAAAGTCAACATTGGAAAGCAAATGATTATCTGTAGTACCGGCTTTTATGGCTTTCGGATAACGCATCAGGAAAGGCATTCTGAAAGATTCTTCATAAATAAACCTTTTATCGAAGAAACCGTGATCGCCCAAGTAAAATCCCTGGTCACCCGTGTAAACAACTATAGTGTTATCCGCCAATCCGTTTTTATCCAGGAAATCAAGTACTCTACCAACGTTATCGTCAACGGATTTTACACAAGCAAGGTAATCTTTTATAAATCTTTGATATTTCCATTTACGTGCTTCTTCAACGGTTTTACAACCGGGAGGCATCCAATTTTCACCGGGATTGTTTCCGTAACTATACCATTTTTCCAAAGCTCTTCCTTTTAACCCTTTTGGCGGTTTCAGTTTCATATCTTTCCGGTTAAGAAAATCCATTGTCATCCAAGTGTCGCCTGCGGTTTTTTCGCGGGTTTTGTAATCGTCATTAAAAGTTTCGGGATAAGGAAGTTCTGCGTCGGGATACATGTTTGCATATTTGGCTCTTGTCGTATCGGGGAACCAATTACGGTGAGGTGCCTTATAATGCAAAAGCATTAGGAAAGGTTTGCCTGAATCTTTAACTCTTTCCAACCAGCCTATAGCCGAGTCGGTAGTGATATTTGTAGCATAACCTTTTATAACTTTTTGTTGTCCGTTGTAATTATAAACGGGATTGTAATAATAACCTTGTTGTCCCGGGTTGTTATGATACATAAAATAATCAAATCCCCTCGGTTCCGTTCCAAGATGCCATTTACCCAACATGGCGGTTGTATATCCCGCATCATGTAATTCTTGAGGGAATGTCCACTGGTTAGGATTAAAATGACCGCCATGTTCATTTTTATAATAACCGTTTACATGGCTGTATTTACCGGTAACGATAATAGCCCTGGAAGGTCCGCAAATGGGGTTTGCACAATAAACATTATCAAACCTTTTACCTTCTTTGGCAATTCTGTCGATATTAGGTGTTGTAAAATACTTGGCATACCTTTTATTGTATGCGGTAATCGCTTGAGTGGTGTGGTCGTCACTCATGATAAAAAGGATGTTGGGACGTTTTGCCTCAACCGTCTCTTTTTTCGTTTCTTTTTTATTTTCCTTGTTTTTTTGCGAACAGGAAACGGAGAATAATCCTGCAGCGATCACAACTGCAACGGCGATCAATAAGGTTTTTGATTTAAAAAAATTCATTTTTTTAATTATTTAATTTACGGTTAATTTTGTTTTTAAAAGGTCTTTATTTTTTGATGATTTCCCTACCATTACAGTAAAAGTACCGGGTTCAACAACATAATTCATATTTACATCATAAAAAGCCAGTTTAGAAGCGGGGAGTGTAAATTTGACGGTTTTGGTTTCCCCCTTTTTCAAGCTGATTCTTTTATAATCTTTTAACTCTTTTACGGGTCTTGTGGCAGATGAATAATCATCTCTGATGTATAGTTGAACAATTTCATCACCATCAAAATTTCCCGTGTTAGAAATTTTTACCGAAACGGTTACGGTATCATTTGCCGATATTGTATTTTTATCAAGTTGAAGATCGGAATATTTAAAAGTTGTATAACTCAAACCTTCTCCGAAAGCCCAAAGAGGCTCACCGGGAATATCTATATACGGGTGAAAATATGAAGAAGGTTTGTAATTATAAAAATTATTCAACTGTCCGGTGCTATAAGGAATAGTAACTGTAAGTTTTCCGGAAGGATTTACATCTCCTTTTATAACTTCAGCTATTGCCCTGCCTCCGAAATCCCCGGGTTCCCATGCTTCGATAATAGCGGGAATATTTTCTTTAATCCAAGGTTCGCTTAATGGTCTTCCGTTAACAAAAACCACTACCACATTTTTGTTATTTGCATATATACCTTTTATAAGCTCCAATTGATTGCCCATCAGGTTTAAAGAACCCCTGTCAATATTTTCACCGCAATTATTCTCACCCTTATCGTATCTTAACGAATTTGAGCCCACAACAACCACAACAGCATCATAATCACCTGCTTTTTCTATAGGTTTCTTTATAAGCTCATTATCGGGATGAAACAAACTTTCGCCGCTGTTGATAAAATCCACTTGCGATTTTTTAAAAATATTTTTTACACCTTCGTAAACAGTTATAACATTTTCTTCCGGTTGTTTATATGCCCAGTCACCTAATATCCTTTGGTTGTTGGCATTCGGCCCGGTAACAAGAATCTTTTTCGCATTTTTTAACGGTAAAAAGTTGTTTTCGTTTTTCAATAATATTATTCCTTCGCGAGCAGCTCTTAACGCAGTTTGTTGATGTTTTTTACTGAAAAGAACCTTTTTTTCCCGTTTCTCGTCAACATAGGGATTTTCAAATAATCCAAGCATAAACTTGGCTTTCAAAATTTTACTTACCGCCCTGTCAACATCTTCTTCCGGAACTTGACCTTCGCGAACCAGTTTAGCCAAAGGCTTTAAAAAACCGGGTCCGTGCATATGCATGTCCATTCCGGCGGTTACCGCCAGTTTTACAGCCTCCTCTTGTGATTTTGCCACATGATGAAGTGTGTGAATTCTTTCGATATCCATCCAGTCGGAAACGACAAATCCTTTAAACCCCCACTCTTTTCTCAAAATATCCGTCAAAAGGTGTTTGTTCATATGTGCAGGTATTCCGGAAACTTCATTATGAGCGGCCATAAATGTATAGACGCCGGCTTCCACCTGAGCTTTGTACGGAGGCAGCCATATTTCGCGCAACTGTCTTTCGGAAACATCTATCGGTGCGGCATTTGTTCCGTTGTAAGGTTCGCCGCCGCCAAGAAAGTGTTTTGCACATGCAAGAATATTATCTTTTCCGAAATTGCCTTGATAGCCTTTGGTAAATGCAACACCCATTCTGGAAATCAGATAAGGATCTTCGCCGAAAGTCTCTCCTGTTCTTCCCCAGCGCGGGTCCCTGGCAACCTCAACGTTAGGGGAAAATGTCCAGTGCATTCCGGTAGCTCTAACTTCTTGTGCCGTTTCTTTTGCCACTTCATACAGAAGGTCATCATCCCATGTTGACGATAGAGATAATTGTGTGGGATATACCGTAGCTCCGCTGATAAAAGCCTGTCCGTGTATGGCGTCAATACCTATCAGCAAAGGTATTTTCAACCTTGATTGCATAGCAAGCTTTTGCAACTCATTGGCTTCTTTCAAACTTTTAACATGTAAATAAGAGCCTATCTCTCCTCTCTTTGTCATCTCCATCATATCCCCGGGAGTAATTCCGGGGTAAAGACTGTACTGATCGTTTGATTTATCCGATTTTCCTTTTAAATGCTCCCTTGATTTTTTCAAATGCTCTATGGAAACATATTGACACATCTGCCCGATTTTTTCTTCCGGTGTCATTCTGGACATCAGGTCTTTAACACGGACATCAACAGGCAATTCAGGGTTTTGATAAGGTAATTTTTTTTGTGCTTTTACCGTAACGCTTCCAAAAAGAAAAATAAATGGAAAAATTATGAAAGCTATTGAACGTCCAATATGTTTTACCATAGCATTTGTTATTAAAACAATAAATATACATAACCGGCAAGGTTACGCATTAAAACATGAATAAAAAATATCAGGGATTTCATTCACAATATGCAAAGTTATAATAAATCAAAACTTTTTTTAATATTTTATGTTAAAAATTAACGCAGGTCCGAACTTAATAAATTGATAACTATTCCAAAAAGCTAACTACTCCCGTGGTATGATCATACATTGCTCCTACAATGTCAATCTCTTTATTTTTATACATCCGGTATAAAACGGCGCTTTGACTTTTAATATCCTCCAACGCAAGTTCAACATTTTTGCGGGCAACAGCATCAATAAATTCCGGATTTTGAGAATTGTCATATGTCATTCCGGCATCCACTTTGGCAACCGCAAGTTTTATAGGCTTTAAAGCTGCCGTAAGATTTCCCAGTTTTACATCATCAACGGCACCTTTTACGGCACCGCATGAGGTATGCCCTAACACTACAATTAATTTTGAACCCGTTACCGCACAAGCATATTCCATACTTCCCAAAATATCCCGGTTTACTATATTTCCGGCAATTCTGGTAATGAACAAATCACCGATTCCCTGATCAAATATTATTGACGGCATAACCCTTGAATCTATACATCCCAAAACTATTGCAAAAGGATGTTGTGAGTCTATCGTTTCTTTAATATGCCAACTGTGATCCCTTTCGATTGTATTATTTTCAATAAATCTTTTATTACCTTCTTTTAACATCTCCAAAGCCAAAGAAGGGGTCATTTTACTTAAAATCTCTTTATTTTTAACTTTATCGTGAAAGTCCATTATTTATAATTTTTTAAATAATCCGATATTTCATCGTAATTATTGAAAATCTCATCTTCATTTATCAAATCGGGGATGATATCTATTTTTTCAAACATTATCCTGGGCTGTTCTTTTATTTTGTACAACAGCACTTTTTTGCCTTTAGTTTTTAATTCCAATACAGCTTCTTCCATGGCATACATTCCGCTTTGGTCAACATAATCAACCTTTTCCATGTTAAAAATCACTATCTCGGATTTTTCAGGTATTGATTTTATAAATTCTTTAAAGCCGGCAATCATCCCGAAAAACAAAGCTCCGTCAATATGTTTAATATAAACTTTATCGCCCAATGAGTTTACTATTTTCCTTTCTTCCTCAGAAAGATTTTCGATATCCGACAGCGATATAACCTTACTGCCTCCTTCAACCATATCGGCTGTTTTTTTCATAAAAACAAAAGACGCCAGTACCATACCCGCCGCTACGGCAACCAACAGGTCAACAAACACCGTTAAAAGAAGTACCACTATCATTATAACGGCATCCGAAACGGGAACGGATTTAATATGTTTCAATCCTTTGTAATCTATTATACCCAAACCAACGGTTAACAAAATACCTGCAAGAACGGCATTTGGTATTTCTCCCACCAACGACCCCAGACCAAGAAGTATAAATGTTAAAAGTATTCCCGCGAAAACTCCGGAAAGCCTGGTTTTACCACCCGATTTAACATTAATAACGGTACGCATTGTAGCTCCCGCACCGGGTAATCCGCCCACTATACCTGCACCTATATTACCTATCCCTTGTCCTATAAGCTCTTTATTACTGTTATGTTTTGTTTTGGTAATGTTATCGGCAACAACGGATGTCAGTAACGAATCAATAGCGCCCAAAACAGCCAAAGTAAAAGCATACTCCAAAATTAAAACCACCGTTTTATAGTCAGTAAAAACCGGTATAAAATCAAGGTGAAGTTTAGGCAATCCCGTAGGAAGTTCTCCATTGGAATTCAATTTTAAAATTAGATTTCCCGGAACAAAAAAGTAAACTAACAACGAAACTACTATCAAAGCTACCAAAGTAGCGGGCACCTTTTTTGTTATGTAGGGAAATCCGTAAATAATGGCAACGGTAAGCAACGCGGCGCCAAAAGAATAGATATTTAAAAGTTCGGGGATTTGATGCAAAGCCGATATTGTTCCGAAAGCACCTCCCGAGGGGCTTACCGCACCGATAAAAGGAAAAATTTGAGTGATAACTATGATAAGACCTATTCCGCTCATAAATCCCGAAATCACCGGATAAGGTATATATTTAATATATTTTCCGACTTTTAAAACTCCGAGCAATACTTGTATTAATCCGGTTAAAACAAATGCGGCAACTATTACAGGCATGGCTTTTTCAAGACTTCCCGTAATTTTTATAACCTCTATAATCATAACTGCGGAAACAACCGTCATCGGAGCTGTAGGTCCCGATATTTGCACTTTGGTTCCTCCGAAAACAGATGCTAAAATGCCAAGTGCTATTGCACCGTATAAACCCGCTATAGCTCCCAGTTCCGTTTGCTCGCCGAAAGCCAAAGCCAAAGGTAAAGCTACGATACCTGCCGTAATGCCTCCGAAAAGGTCTCCTTTAATGTTTGAAAACAAACCCGAAACTTTTTTCATAAATAAATAATTTTATATGTAAGTCGCAAAAATATGTCAAAGCCTGCATGTTTCGGATATTTTTAATTTTTTTAACTGTTTTAAGGATGTTTACAACACGTATAAACCGTAATGTTATATTTCTTACTTTTGATAAAATTAATGAATTTGATTATTGAAATGTTTACCGGAAAATCATTTGACAAAAAAATAACTACCCTGTTTTTAGCAATATTGATTTTGCTTTTTAAAACTTCTTTTGCACAGGAAACTACAAAACCGGGATGGGACAATCAGATATATTTCAGCAACAAAATAGCCGGAGGAAAAAATAAAATCAGATATTCAGGTGAAATCCAGGTACGTTTACGTAACAATTTCCAATCGCTCGACAATTGGTTTGTTGAAGGTACGGCAACATATTTGGCAAATAAATGGCTTGAAATAGTGCCCGATTTGAGATTTACAGTAAAGCCCGACAAAATTGAAATAAGACCCGGTATAGGCATTCTTCTGAAAAAATTCGTAGTTAACTGGCAGTTTATTAACCAAGTCAAATGGCAAACCGATTTTGCATCAAAAGGCAATACCACTCATGCTTTCAGAGAGGTGGTTTTTGTAAATTACAGACATCTGAATGAAAAAATAATAAATACACTGGTTGCCGGCTTTATATACAAAATGACTCCCGACAGAAATTATACTCAGTACATCAGAGTTGGACCGGGGGTATCATATATCTTTGATAAAAAACACATCCTTAACTTCAGTTATTTTGTGGGTGTGGAAAACAGGTTGTTAAATGAAACGGATACAAGAGGTTCTTGGCTATGGTCGGGGATACCTATGCTTCAGTTGGTTATAAACATTACTAAAAGATATACATACCAACCCGCTTATTATTTTAATTTTTAAAGCTTTTTTAACAAAAAAGATTTTATTTAACAAATAATATCTAATATATTTGTATGTATTCAATATGTAATTGATCATGCAAATATTCAATCTTGCAAAAAAAATTTTTCTCTTTTATTATGAAGGGTTTAAAAACATGACCGTCGGAAAACGGTTATGGGTTATAATACTTGTAAAACTCTTTTTCATGTTTGCAATATTGAAGCTTTTCTTTTTTCCGGATTTTCTTAAGACAAATTTTTCGACAGACAAACAGCGGAGTGATTATGTTATTGAACAAATGACTTCGCCGGTAATTAATAATAAATAAAATATAAGGGTATGGAAAATTTTAATTTGGCATTGGTAGATTGGTCTCGTGCCCAGTTTGCATTAACGGCACTGTATCACTGGATATTTGTTCCGTTAACGTTGGGTACAAGTTTCATTATAGCAATAATGGAGACCATCTATGTAAAGACCGGAAATGAAATCTGGAAAAAGATTACAAAATTCTGGATGACGCTTTTCGGCATCAACTTTGCGATTGGCGTTGCCACCGGAATTATTCTGGAATTTGAGTTCGGCACCAACTGGTCGAACTATTCCTGGTTTGTCGGTGATATCTTCGGAGCGCCTTTGGCGATAGAAGGTATTATGGCATTCTTTATGGAGTCCACTTTCATTGCAATCATGTTTTTCGGGTGGGATAAAGTAAGTAAAAAATTTCACCTGGCAGCTACATGGCTAACGGCTATAGGTTCAAACCTGTCCGCTTTATGGATTTTAACCGCAAATGCATGGATGCAGAATCCCGTTGGAATGCATTTTAATCCGGACACGGCAAGAAATGAAATGGTTAATTTCTGGGATGTGCTTTTTTCACCCACCGCCGTAAACAAATTTTTACATACAATAACATCTGCTTATACATATTCGGCATTGTTTGTTATAGGTGTTAGTGCATGGTTTTTAATTAAAAACAGAAATGTTATTCTCGCCAAAAGAAGTATGGTTGTCGCTTCCACTTTCGGACTTTTGGCTTCTTTATTCATGCTTATTACAGGTGATGAAAGTGCACGACAGGTTTTCAGAACGCAGCCTATGAAACTTGCCGCCATGGAAGGTCTTTACAGGGGGGAAAGTAATGCTCCTTTGGTGGCTTTCGGGTTATTCAGAGATGAACCGACTCCCCAAAATCCTAAGGCTAAAGAGTGGATTTTAGATATAAAAATACCCAACATGTTGTCATATCTGGCGGCACTGGATCCCAATGCTTTTATTCCCGGGGTGCACGATCTTGTGCATGGAAATAAAGAGCATGGTATTGAATCGTATTACGACAGGATAAAAAGAGGAAAAATAGCCATAAAAGCTCTTGCCGATTATAAAGCGGCTAAAAAAGAGGGTGATGACGATAAAGCTTACGAAAGTTTGAAACTTTTTAAAGCCAATTACAAAGATTTCGGATACGGATATTATGATGACCCCCACGATTTGATACCTAATGTACCACTGACATTCTATTCATTTCATACGATGGTGGGATTAGGTGTGCTGTTTATTTTAGTCTTTTTACTTTCAATGTACTATTCCGTTAAAGATAAAATAACCGCTAAAAAATGGTTGCTTTGGGTTGCTTTACTTTCTATCCCATTAGGATTTTTGGCACAAGAAGCCGGTTGGATGGTTGCCGAATTCGGGCGTCAACCGTGGGTGGTACAAGATTATATGCCTACCCTAACGGCAGTTTCCAATATAAACACTACTTCGGTTATAATAACATTTTGGCTTTTTGCAGTAACATTTACCGTTTTGTTGATTGCCGAGGTAAAAATTATGCTTAATCAAATTAAAAATTTTAACGAAGATGACGGAGGACATTAAAAATGTTTGAAAATTTATCATATTTAGCATTACAAGAGTACTGGTGGGCAATAGTCAGCCTGCTGGGAGCATTTCTGGTATTTTTACTTTTTGTTCAGGGAGGACAAACCTTGCTGTACACTCTCGGTAAAAATGAAAAAGAAGTCAGCGTCCTTGCAAATTCAATTGGCAGGAAATGGGAGTTTACATTCACAACCCTGGTAACTTTCGGTGGTGCAGCTTTTGCATCATTCCCTTTATTTTATTCGACAAGTTTCGGCGGAGCATACTGGGTGTGGATGTTGATACTTTTTGCTTTTATAGTTCAAGCGGTATCTTACGAATACAGAAGCAAAGCCGATAACTGGCTGGGAACGAAAACTTACGATATGTTTTTATATGCCAACGGATTGCTGGGGACTATTCTTTTGGGAACTGCTGTGGCAACGTTTTTCACAGGTTCGCAATTCCATGTTGACGAATTACACCGTTCTTACTGGGATTCACCTTTTAAAGGTCTTGAACTCGCTTTTAACTTCGGAAGATACCAAACTTACATAAACCTTTCTTTGGGTTTGGGAGTGTTCTTCCTTTCACGTGTATTGGCGATTTTATATTTCATGAACAATATTGAAGAAGAAAATATAATAAGCAGAGCAAGAAAAAAACTTGTGCCCAATGCAGTACTGTTTTTAGTTTTCTTTTTATTTTTTCTTATTAACATCCTAGTTATCGAAGGTTTTAATTATGACCCCATAACTAAAGCCGTTAACATGGAATCATTCAAGTACTTACACAACCTTTTGGCTATGCCTTCGGTTTTAATATTAATGTTACTTGGAGTTATAATGGTTCTTTGGGGAATATTCAGAGCTATAACGGCTTTTGAAAAATGCGGTTCAAAAGCTATTTGGTTTACGGGATTGGGAACCGTATTCACGGTTTTTTCATTATTCTTAATCGCAGGATATAATCATACGGCATTTTATCCTTCGGTTTCCGACCTTCAAAGTTCGTTAACGATAGAAAATGCTTCATCAAGTAAATACACACTTGTTGCAATGAGTTATGTTTCATTAATGGTGCCGTTTGTATTAGCTTATATTTGGTATGCTTGGAAAGCTCTTAATAAAAAGAAACTTTCGGTTAATGAATTGGAAAAAGACGGACACGCATATTAACGTTGAATAAAATAAGAAAGGGAAAATATCATGTACACAGAACAGATAATATGGTTTATAGTTTGGCCTGTATTTATATGGTTTTCATATAAAATGGTTAGGTTGGCATTAAAAAAGTTTGAAAAAAATTCACGGAAAAGTTAAAACATCCGTAAATAAAGTTCCGGTGTTAATATTTAAGCATTTTACGCCGGATCTTTCTTTTTTGTCTTTTATTCAAACTGAAAAAGCATCCTCCCAGATTATCAGGATTACATCTTCCTTTATCCAAAAAGAATTTTATTGCAAAATAGATATCTGCATTATTCAAATCCCGCATATCCAACAACGAAAGTAAAGATTCGGTACCGATAAACAAATTGTATATACGTAATGAAAGACCTGCACGAAAAAGGTTATAATTAACTACCGATAAGGGCATGCTTACCCCGAAATTTAACGACTCATATCTGGGAACAAAAGCCAACTGGGCAGCTCTTTTTACATCTTTCAAGTGAAACTGAACAGGCTGTATGGCAAACAAAGACGCATAAAAATGACGATAAATGTGATAATCGAATTGCATACTTACCGCCGACGGCAACCCTATATAAATGGTTGAATCAACAAATGAAGAATCCGGGTCCCCCGTTAACTCGTTGCTTATATACCGCATGTAATCATTTATAGTATTTCCTTTCGGATTTAATAAAGTATCGGGTATGGCAAATGTATTTGTCACATAATAGTTATGTAACCCCGCATTTTTTTTAAACCTGATTCCACCGAAATCCAAAAATGACAACCCTATTCTATAATAGTAATCTTCATACATATATGCACACATCTTTTCCTCTCTTCTATTTTTGGGAACATACACCTTACGTTTTTTTGTGTAAACAATTCCGGCATCCAAACCCAAACCGAACCCCAGTGTTTTGCCTAATATAAACTTTTTGACATTATAGTTTTTAAAATCATCACCGAGAGCATAACCTATATCGGCATCCATTTCATAGTAAAAAACGTTTATGTTGTCGGGAACCAAATAGTCAAGCTTTTTAAAAGTTGAATAAAAGGCGTTTTTACCCAGAAGAATCTTGCCGGTTATTCCGAATGAGAAAGAAGATTTAGATTTTGTATAATATTCATAAGCATATGTTAAATTTATTTCATTCCAGGTCATTTCCGAAATACTGAAAACCGAATCATTGAACCTTTGTTTCTGTAACGGTTTATAAGTCAAGTCTTCATACGAAAAAACTCCTACATCCCAAGGTATATTAACCTCTGAGTTAGCAGTTCTTACCAACATCGACATCCCGAAAGAGTGATGTTTGAATTGCAACATTGCTGAAGGCCCCATTATTTTTCCCGAAACATTGCCCCATTTAGCTAATGAATCTTTATAATAAAAAAAGTGTTTGCGAAAACTGAAAACACTATCATTTACTAAAGTCTTCAACGGGATAACTCCGAAAAAGTTACTATCTTCTTTTGGAATATATAAATAATTATTTGCAAAATCGGCAGAGCCGCCTATAATATTTACGTCAAAAAAATGTTTACTATGACTTATAAGAGCCGGATTTATCTGTGCCGACCAAATACCACCTCGATTATCTGTAGTAATACCTAAAGCTTCTTGAGAACGAACTTCCGGACAATTAACAAATAAAATAACAGCTATTAATTGAATTAAAAAGTAACCGCTAAATTTCCTACTCATAAAACCAAATCAAAAAAACAAATCAATATTCACAATTACGCGACAAAGTTATTATTTTCACAATCATTATTATCAATAAATAATTATAAATA
>WFZS01000072.1 GCA_015489465.1 Bacteroidales bacterium
CCTGTCCTGTATTGTCATAACCTCATCCTTAACAATTTTTAAATCGTTTTTTTGAGTTTCGGTGGGTGCCGAGGTGGATTCCCACATCGACCAAACAACATTATTTAATCTTTTGTTTAGAGGCATCGGTTCGGGAGGAACTTCTTCCCAGCTTGCTTTTGCCGGGGTACCGTAAAATTTAAACTTTATTTTATCTAGTTCTTCGGCAATTTTAGCTGCTTTTGTTTGTAATTCAAAAGGAGCATCGTTTGTGTATAATATTGCTTGTCTAATATATGCGGTCTTTTTTATAAGTTCATTAAGATAGTCTTCCGTACCTTTTGTAACTCTCCAGGCTTCCGCAATTTCTTTATAGAATTTATCCTGTGCAATCTTATCAAGTGCCGGAAGGGTTGTGTTATTTAAAGTTTTGGCGGTAAATTCCACCGGTCCGGCAAGGTTTTTAACTGTATCGTTATGAACCATTGCAAGTTCAACCGTATATTTACCGGGTAAAGCAAACATGCCGTCATCGCTGTTTTTATAAATGTTGAATTTGTTATTTTTTAAACGGACGGGTGACGGGACGGAATAACGGAGATTCCAAGTCATTTTATTTATACCTTTTGATGCTTTTTTGTAAAGTTTCCTTACGATAGTTCCGTCATTGTTTCTTATGGTAAAAACAAAATAAGGTCCGGTTTCGTATTTTTCTTTATCAAGTTGCTCTTTGGTGGGTTGCGGAATAGGTTCACCTTTTTTGAAAAGTTCTTTTTCTTTTTTAAGCCTTTGTTGTTTCAAAGTTTCCGGTACATCTTTTACATAGTATGTGAAAGTGGCTCCAAAAGGTGGATTTTCAGCATGATAGACAAAAGAACCTTCTCCGTAACGCGGATTTTTTTGGACGTACATCAATGCATCTTTTACCGGAAATATTTTTGCTCCTGTTTTATCCAACATTTCTTTGGTTATCTCTCTTAGCGGAGCATAATAGTCCATAATGTAAAAACCTCTCCCGAATGTTGCAATTACAATGTCGTTTTCTCTTTCTTGAATCTTTATATCACGAACGGCAATATCGGGAAGTCCGCTGTTTAGTTTTATCCAGTGCTTGCCACCGTCAACAGTGAAATAAAAACTCAATTCCGTTCCTGTGAACAGCATATCTTTATTTACAGGATCTTGTTCAACGGTATGGATAACTTCGTTGTCAGGGAGATCGTTAACTATGGAAACCCATGTTTTGCCTTTATCGGTACTTTTTAACAAATAAGGTTTGAGGTCGTCGCTTTTCAGGTTATTGAAAGATGCATAAACAACATTTTCATTGAAACGTGAAGGACAAATGTCGCTGACATATGTATATTCCGGAACCCCGGGGAAAGATGTTATTTTCCTCCAGGTTTTTCCGTTGTCTTCTGTTACCGAAATTACTCCGTCGTCGGTTCCGACGTAGATAAGACCCTCTTTTACAGGTGATTCGGCAAGAGAAACCGCAGTGCCCCATTGTGATGTGGAAACATCTTTGGCAACGGCACTCGAAGGCCAATATTTCCCCATCACTTTAAACCGGTTTCTGTCTTCGTTTCTTGTGATGTCGTCACTTATCTCCGTCCAGCTGTTACCCCTGTCTTCGCTTACAAAAACTTTGTTTGCAGCCATATAAAGCCTTGTGGGTTTGAATTTGCTTAGTATAAAAGGGGCATCCCAATTCCATCTGAAAGTTAGTTCGTCTTTTGCGGGTTCGGGTTTTATCTTTATCCTTTCTCCCGATTTTCTGTCGTATCTGTAAATGTTACCGTATTGGTAAGCCGAGTAAACGATGTCGGGATTGTTGGGGTCAACTGCCTGCCAAAAACCGTCACCGCCCAATGTTGTAACCCATTCGCAAGATGTTACACCTGCACTGCTTGTGTTTCTGTTAGGTCCGCCGATGCTGTTGTTATCTTGGGTGCCTCCGTAAACCCAGTAAAAAGGTTCAGTATTGTCGGTGCTTACCCTGTAAAACTGTGTTACGGGTAAATTTTCTTTATGAATCCATGTTTTCCCACCGTCAAAAGTTTCGTATATACCACCGTCACAGCCTATGTTCATGTGTTTTGTATCGGATTTGTCTATCCATAAAGCATGGTCGTCAACATGACGTTTGTTATTGCCCAAATTTTTCCAGGTTTTTCCACCGTCCGTCGATACCTTGGAGTAGGTGTCGAGAGAATAAATTTTATTTGCGTTATAAGGATCAACCACAAGTTCGCTGTAATATTGACCGCTACTGTAATAGTCGCTCATTTTTTTAAAAGAGGCTCCGCGGTCCTCGGAACGGTAAAAACCGCCTTTTTTCCCCGAAGCTTCAAACATAACATAAACAATGTCGGGGTTTGAAGGTGCTACAACTATTTCCATTCCGCCTTTGTCAACTTTGGGGATTCCGTTTTCAAGTTTGTTCCATGTTTTACCGCCATCCGTTGATTTGTAAAATGCCGATTCAGGACCTCCTCCGATTTTGGAAAACTGGCGTCTTCTTCTTTGTTCTGCTCCGGCATATATTACATCGGGGTTGCCGGGTTCAAAACAAAGATTTGCCACACCTGTGTTTTCGGAAATAAAAAGAACATTCTTCCATGTTTTACCACCGTCCGTTGTTTTATATACACCACGTTCTTTATTCGGTCCCCAAACCGAACCTTCCGCCGCAACATAAACCACGTCACTGTTACGCGGGTCAATCAAAATTTCACCTATTTGTCTCGAATTTTTCAGTCCCATGTTTTTCCATGATTTCCCGTCGTCGCAACTTTTATAAATTCCGTTGCCGTAGCCGAGTGCGCGTTGATGGTTGTTCTCACCGGTTCCAGCCCAGATAACTTTATGATTGTTGGGGTCCATCGCCAAAGCTCCGATAGAATAAACACCGTAATTATCAAATACAGGTTTATAGGTTATACCGTCGTTGGTTGTTTTCCAAATATGTCCCGAAGCGGCTGCGACAAAATAGTGAGCGAAATTATCGGGGTCAACGGCAAAATCGGCAATACGTCCCGAAACAAAAGCCGGCCCTATGCTTCTCCATTTAAAAGATGAAAATTGGGATGATTTTAATAAATCTTGTTTTTTATCGTCTTTTTTGTGTTTCTTTTTACCTGCCGAAACATTGCCTGCCACAGCCACCATTAAAAAGAATAAAAATAAAACTTTAAGAGGGGTGGATTTTTTCATCTCTTGTAATTTTAAAATTAACTATTGCTAAAGTAAGTATTATCGTTAAAATTTTTTGTTAAATACTTTTTAAAACGGTCGAAAATTATTTGTCCGTAAATTTTAATATGAAATATCCTGCTGCAGCTCCCGCTACATACCAAGGAAAATCGTACCATGTAAAGGAGTTGCCGAGTATTGTTACCCCGATAAAATTATTTCTTAATGTTTCAAGAAAAGCGGGATGCCATAGCTGAGAGAATTCAATGATTATAGTGAATATTAAAACATATAAAGCTATTTTAAAATTGTCTGTTTTCGGAAAAATCAAAGCTGCAACCAGCATCCAAAATATCACGTAAAGTAGTCCGCCCAAATAATTATGAACCATTGAGGATAAAGGACCTTGATAGAATTTGGTATAAAATCCCAAAGGAATCACAATAATAAGTAATATCGATATTTTTAATGTTTTAGACATTTCCGTTATGTTAATTATGCTCGCGGTACTTCATTTCGCCGGCTTCAATTGATACGTTAAGCCAGTTTTCAAAAGGTACAAGCGGACACGACCATCTGTCGGAATAAGCACAATAAGGATTATAAGCCGTGTTAAAATCAAGAATAACTGTACCGGAATCCGGTATTAGGATATCCAAATATCTTCCCGCTCCGTAAGTTGTTTTAGTGTTTGTCTTGTCACGGAACGGCACAAAGAGGAATTTGCCGTATTCGGGGTCGTTGATAAAATCCATATTTTGATAAGCGGTTAGCCGTTGTGCCGTGTCGTTAATTTTGAAATCCAAATATCCGTAAACCCTGTATCTCGGCTTACGTTGTGTGTTGGTTGCCATTCCGAAAACAGGTCCGGAAGTGTCAACTGTAAAATGGGCTTTTACCCTGTATTTTAAATTTACCGGATAATATTCCGGAGGTTTAAAACCGTTTTTAAAAGTTGAGGGGTCAAGAGGTGTTGTTTTGATATCTGAAAATTCCTTTACGGCTTTTTGTCTTAATTTTTGTATGGAATCAATATAGTTCTTATATTTTTCCGTAATTAGTTCATGTTTGGTTTCTGTTATTATCACCGGTTGGGAAATTAAATTGTAAAATCCCAATATCGCGGTAATTACTGCTATTATCCAAATAATAACTTCCGAAAGAATTTTCTTTTTCATTTTGTAATTTAAAGATTTTAATTCAAATAAAAATTTAAGTTGGTTGCGTTTTACAGACTTATACGGCTTTCAATAAGACAAAATTAAAAATAACAAATTGTGTTATATGTTTAGTTTTTATATTTTTGAGCAAAATCTGAGACTTGGAAACACTTTTTTTGGAATTTATAAATTTTCGTTGGCTTGACCTCCTGGATATAATTCTTGTCGCGGTACTTTTGTTTGCCACTTACAAGTTGTTAAAAGGTACGGCAGCAACAAATATTTTATTGGGTATTGTTTCGATATTTCTTTTGTGGAAGGTTGTTAATGCTCTGAAAATGACAATGCTGTCGGAAATATTGGGAGCATTTATCAGCGGTGGTTTTATAGCACTTATTATAATATTTCAGCCTGAAATACGGGACTTCCTCTTTGCTTTGGGAACGACTACGTTTTGGGACAAATACGGGAAAAAATTGGGGTTCCTCCGGAAATATTTTAAAGATACTTACGAACTGGATATCGACCCGATAATTGTTGCTTGTAACAGAATGAGTGAACAAAAACAAGGTGCATTGATTGTCATAACACGTCAAAACGAGTTAAAGCAATATCAGATTACCGGAACTTTGATAGATGCCATTATTTCTTCACCATTGATAGAAAATATATTTTTTAAAAACAGTCCTTTGCACGATGGTGCAATGATAATTTCGAAAAACAGGATTGCTGCGGCATCTTGCGTTATGCCTGTAACAAAAAAGAAGATGAAAGTTACCGCGGGGTTGCGTCACAGGGCTGCCGTGGGTATTACGGAGATTTCGGATGCAATAGCAGTGGTTGTTTCGGAAGAAACCGGGAAAATTTCTTATAGTGTAAAAGGTGAAATCAAGTACAATATTCCAACGTCAAAATTGCAGACGTTATTGTTGGAAGATTTGGGAATGGCCGACGAAAAAATTTAAGCCTGTTTTAATGAACTGTAAATCAAAAATGCAATATAAGCTGCAATTAACAGTGCACCTTCCCACTTGGTGACGGTGTTTCTTTTCTTCCCCGTGTATTTAACTAAAAGTAAAAGAAGTAGTGATGCCGCAATGACCATCCATATTTCAAAGTTCATGCTTTTTTGGAAAGGTATCGGGTTTATAACGGAACTTACTCCCAAAACAAAAAATATGTTGATAATGTTTGAACCGATGGCATTGCCTATTGCCATATCAGAATTTTTCTTTCTTGCTGAAATTATTGAAGTAACAAGTTCGGGCAGGGAAGTTGCAAGAGCTATTAAAGTAAGTCCTATGAATGATTGAGACACTCCGAGGTCGGAAGATATTTTTTGAGAACCTTTAACAATCCAATCACCCCCGAAATACAGCCCGGCTGCTCCCAAAATTATAAATGCAATTGACTTAACCGCGGGAAGTTCCTTTATCTTGATTTCAGGAATTACGGCTTTTTCTTTTTCAGGTTTGAAAATGATAAAATAAATAAATCCTGCAAAAAAAAGCAGAAGAATAATTCCGTCAGGGGTTCCTATTTCTTGTACATCTCTGCCGAAAAAAGAGTCGTTAGCCAAAGCCCATAAAGTTAAAGCTGCAAAGATTGTCCCCGGTATTAAAATGTCGGAAGTACGCTTTGTAACGGTAATCGGATAAATTATTGCTGCAACACCTATTATCAAGTAAGTATTTACGATATTACTTCCTAAAACATTGCCAATGGCGAGTCCCGTACTGCCTTCGATACTTGCGAAAATATTGATAAACAACTCGGGTAAGGAAGTGCCGAGGGCAACAATGGTTAGTCCGACTACAACTTGTGAAAGTCCCAGCTTTGAACCGATTGACGCAGCACCTTCAATAAGTTTGTCGGCACCGTAAATCAAAATTACAAAACCCGCTGCAAAAAGAAGATATGTCATATCGATTTTAATTGCCTATTGTTTGTTTTGATAGTTTCTTGCTCCGAAAACTGCTGTTCCGAGTCTTACCATTGTAGAGCCTTCCTCAACGGCAATTTTATAATCTCCCGACATACCCATTGATATTTCTTTAAAATAACCGGAATCTTTGAAATACTTTTCCTTAAGATATTTAAAATAATAGTGAAGTTGCCTGAACTCACGCCTTACTTGGGTTTTATCATCGGTATTTGTTGCCATACCCATCACACCGGTAAATCTTATGTTGGGATAATCTTTTAACGCCGAAATCAAATGTTCGGCTTCTTCGAGATTCAAACCGAACTTGGTACTTTCTTCTGCAATGTGAAATTGTAACAAACAATCGATAATCCTGTTGTTTTTAACGGCATGTTTGTTTATTTCTTTCATGAGTTTAATACTGTCAACCGAGTGAATCAGACTGACAAAAGGGGCAATATATTTTACCTTATTGGTTTGCAGATGCCCAATAAAATGCCATTCTATATCTTTGGGTAAAACTTCATGCTTTTGCGAGAGTTCTTGTGCTTTGTTTTCTCCGAAAACTCTATGCCCCGCATCATAAGCTTCCAAAATCATTTCAGCGGGTTTTGTCTTTGATACCGCTACAAGTTTAACATTTGCCGGCAGTTCCCGTTTTATCTTCTCAAGATTATCTTTTATGTTCATTTCGTTTTTTTGCAAAAATACTTAATAATCGCGCGGCTTTAAAAGATTTTTTATAATAGTTAACATCATTTGTGTTTAAACTGAAAGTTTATACATTATTTATCTAAAAAAGGATACAATCTTTACGTAAGTTCCGTTATGTCAAATATTTTATAACCGGATTACTTTCAATAGCGTAAATATACTTATCAGGTATTAATTTGTTTTGTTATAGGGAATTAACCTGTTATTTCGTTCAAAATATTTTCAACAACAATATCAATTTTAGGTTCAAGCATTTTTTTAACTTCTTTTATGGTATGTTCACGGGTTTGCATTCTTGCTTTTTCTATCTTTTTATCGGTTAATGTCATTGCCGCAACGGCTGGTGGAACCGGTATATTTTTTATGTAGTCAGTTATTTTATCTTTATTTACTTTGTAAAAGCCTCCTAAAGTAACAGCCGTGGCAACAGCACCAATCAACAGTCCGATGGGACCTGATACTCCGAGCAATGAGCTCAAAATTGCGATGCCCAGGCTTTTTCCCAAACCTCCGGTTAGTGAGCCGACGGTAAGAGCTATCGTGGTAACAAAAGTTCCTCCCAATGTATCGCTGATGTTTGATGCGATATTACCTGATATATCTTTATCAATGGCATTGGACTGCGGTTTGTATTGATCTGTGGTATTTATATCAATATCGAAATTCCTTCCTAAAAATAAGTTAATTTGTGTCAAAACAGACTCTCTGAAATCTTCCTGAACTTGTGACAGATAATCAACTAAAATAGGCTCGAATTCTTTTTGGGATTCTTTTAATCTTTTTTCGAGTTCTTTAATTTTTCCTCCTTTATCCCTGAAATCAAGCAAAATAGGTACTATAATTTTATCGAAATAATCATGAACCACAAAATCGGATATTGATATTGCCGTCCTGTCAATTTTCTTTCTTAATATTTCTTCTATCTCCCGTTTAACCTCATCCATTAAAGCATCACGGGATTTTATTACATGATTTGCAAAATAAGGGTCGTTAATGTCGATGTTTCTAATATAATACTTGGCTTTTACGGCATAAAATATTGCCAGCAACGTTCTCGGTAACACAACGTATAAGACTGTGGTTAATGACATTATGTGTATCCATGATGCAGCAGGCATCCCACTTTCCGAGAGAAGTTGCATCACTTGGTTTGTTGAAATAAGGTTACCGTATATTAAATAATTGGCCGGACCGAAAATGATGTTCAATATAAACCTTATGGTTTCCGGATTGTCAATAAATGTACTTTCCCAAATAACATTATATTTAAAAAACAATCCCCTTATGTAAATGCCGGATAATGCTCCCAAAACAAGCCCTATGGAGTTTATATTTAATAGGACTTTAAACTTGTAAACTAACGATCGACCTGCAAGATTTTTATAATCTTCCCAAAATAACGGTATAATTTTCTTTAAAAAAAGAACTTTTACTTTTTTGTCTTCTAAACCGCTTCTTATCTTAACGGTGGATTTAAGGAACCAACTAAACAAGATGTTTACTAAAAACCCCGGTTTTTTGGTTTTTATTTTTTTGTTATTTCCGTTTTCATCTTTGTTTTCATCTTTTATTTCAGGTAAAATATTATCCGTTTTAATTTCAGGCGGATTTATTTTAATGAAACTTTTTAAAATCAGATAAATGTAAACCAGTAAATTCCATGCCAGCAATATGGTTAAAGGATTATAAATAACC
>WFZS01000073.1 GCA_015489465.1 Bacteroidales bacterium
ATGGCAGTGGAAGCCACCGCACGCACGGTTCGATACGGTGCTCCCAAAGGTCACATCACTCACCGTGACAATCCGACCACGCTTATTACAGTTTGATTTACAAGTGTTTAAAAAAGACGTTAATGGTAGAGAGAAGAAAATAAATTTTCAACAATCATTAAATGACGTTGTATCAAGGCGGGAGAGGCAGTCATGGTGAGCCTGCCTGCCGGACGGGCAGGCTTGTCGAACCATGGCAGTGGAAGCCGCCGCACACACGGTTCGATACGGTGCTCCCAAAGGTCGCATCACTCACCGTGACAATCCTTCCGCTCTTTTATCTAATTGATATACAGATGTTTTGAATCGACGTCATTGGTAGTCTTGTCGAAGGGTGGCAGGGTTGTCCGAAAAGTTGTGGGGAAGGAAATTGCCCACGCACTGTCACACATTCGATAAACTCAGTGTGACAATTCTTCACACAGATACACGGATATTTATGAAAGACATCGCGGGTAGTTTATATCTGTTTAGTTGCACCGTTTTACCTTATGGAGAGTAGTAAGATTAATCATATTAACCCGGATGCAGTTACGGTAATTTGCCCCGTATAACAAGTTAAATGTAATCTCTATTAATTCCGGTTTAATATTTACGGTTATTTAAAATGATTTTTTTTAATGATTTATTTTCCCGAAATCAAAAAATATTTAACTGAAAGCATTTACATTTGCTCATGTAAAAAACTATGAAATAAACCCGGTTTAAGAAATAACTATTTAAAACAACTATATTTTAATTTTATGAAATGCCACCTTTGCTTTTTAATAAATTTAGCTTTCCTGTGTATATTTTATCTGTCTTTTTCTTTTGGGTAGAATTTGATAGGGATATTTAACCTGAAGTAACTTTTATGTAAGAACTTTTCAGCTAGAACTTATACCGGTGGGTTTGCTATTTACTCCTTTCTAATCCTGTTGATGATTCGTTTCGGTTGAGAATTTTTATAAAAAAGTTTAAAATATTTAAAATTAATAAAATCATCAATAGGAGAAAACTAAAATGAAATCAACAAAAATAGGAATTTACCTTTTAATTTTATTATCATTTTTAACGATAGATATTTACGCACAACAAGACGGTACACTTGATACCTCATTCGGGGATAATGGTATTGTTGTGACTGATATTCCCGGGAAATATATTAATGACAGTAAATTGGATAAGGATAATAATTTATTTTTCTTTTGGGAAACTTATTCCGGTTCATTTGAAGGATTTACAAATCACCTGTCTAAGTTTAAAGAAGACGGTTCACCGGATCTTTCTTTTGGAAATAACGGAACTGTTGAATTATTAAGCGTACTTGAGGATTCTTCAAGGGTTAAATATTATCAATATGATTTTGTTTCAAACGGTAAAATTCTTTTGTCAAAAAGAATAGATAAAGAAACACTTATTCATTACGACGACGCTCCCGATTCGATGTATTTAATTTCGCAATGTAGTGTTATTAGATTGAACGGGGACGGAAGTATTGATAATCAATTTGGCAACAATGGAGAGTTAAATATTTATAGTTATGAGGGAATTGTTCCGGCTGACATTTATCCGTTTTATTTATCGTCAATTCTGAAAATTCTGGTAAGAAGTGATGATTCCTTTTTAGTCAGATGGAAACCGAACAGTTTACCTTCGGAAGATGGAAATTATTATTCGGAGGTGCGATGTTATGATTACAATGGCGAGTTAAATACTGATTGGGGAAATAACGGATCTATATCCCTTGAAATTCACCCTCCTGATTATCATCCTTATGATTATGAAATAATTGATAGTAGTGATAATTATTATTTCAACAGAGAATACTCTAAAATTACAAAATATACTCAAAACGGAAATGTAGATTATTCATTTGGAAATTCAGGAGTAATAGTTATAGATTCAAGCTATTTTGGTAATGCTGAACCATATTACGAAGATTGGGGCGTAGATAACAAAGGTAAATTACATTTTTATTTTACTGATTATGAAAATTATGATATATATCTGATAAGGTTTAATGAAAATGGCTTCCCCGATTCAACTTTTGCAGGAAACGGAATAAATACAGTATCCATATCAGAGCAGGCACTATATACCGAAACAAGTAGAATGTTATTAATGCCGGATGGTAATATTATTTTAAATTATACCGATGGTGCTAATATGTGGCCTGAAAATTATATATTAAAAATAGCAAAATTTAATTCCGACGGCACTTATAATCAAACTTTCGGTGGTACCGGCATAATATCTGTAAATATCGGGGAACAAGGATTTGAGAATAAGAATTTACTACTACGTAATACGGATTATAAAATATTACTTTTTAATAAAGGTTTATCGGAAGACTCTTCATTAGTTTCATTTATGCGTTACAACAATTCCCACTCTTATTCTTCCCTTCACGTTTTAGGTGATGTTTCAGGTTCGTGGGATGTTGATACTGTTTATGTTGACGGTGATATCACTATTCCTGAGGGAGAAATTTTAACAATTAATCCCGGAACGGTTGTTTATTTTACCGGATGGTATAAGTTTGATGTTCATGGCCGGTTAATTGCAGAAGGTACAGGCAACAAAAATATCATTTTTAACGCTCCGGATGATGTTCTTTGGCACGGCATGCGGTTTTATCACACCGACGACAATAATCAGCCTGTTTCAAAAATTAAGCATTGTCAATTTACGAAAGCAGGTGGCGGAACTTATGGAAATCCCGGTTGGCCCGCTTTATATTTTGTTCATTCAACCGTATCGGTATCCGATTCTAAGATATTCCAATCCGGTTCGGAGCTTAATTACAGTATGAGTTTAATAAATTCCGGCGGAAATGTTTCGAATACTGAATTTAACAATGTTAGCGGACTTTATATAGATTCATCCTCAACCGTTTCAATTCATAATTGTCATATCGATTCATGCGGAATCTCAATATATAATAACTCGTCTCCGGTAATTGACAGTTGTGTTATTGAAAATTCTTGGAACGGAGGTAGTGTTGTGGGGATTTACGGTTATAATGCATCCCCTGAAATTTCAAATACGTTAATAAAAAATAATGGAGGCGGTGTTTATTTTACTAACTCCAATCCGGTTTTAACATTTGTTACAATCGAAAACAATCAAACTTATGCCAATGGTGGAGGAGGATATTTTGATAAATCCAACGTTGTTTTAACGAATGTGATTGTCAAAGGAAATTCAGGCGGGCAACATGGAGGAGGACTATATTTTACCGCTCCGAATAGCGGTAATAATTATTCCGCAACATTGAAAAACTGTTTGATTGTTCAAAATACAATTTCGAACTCAAGCAATTCCGGTAGCGGTGTTGTGTTTGCCGGAAAATATACCGGCAATTTAACAAATTGTTCAATAGCCGATAATGTTGCAAGCAGTTGGGCCGGAGTAATGACGGATAGTTATTCTCAAGTATATTTGAATAATTCAATAGTTTGGAATAACGGCAACAATTTGGAATATCAAGCCGGTGGACTTTATACTTATTCTCTTGTTCAGGGTAATTATGTTGGACAAGATACATCAACAACAAATCTCGAAAATGTGGACCCGCTGTTTCGAGATGCGGCAAACGGCGATTATCATCTCCAAAGTACCGGTTGCGGATACAGCTCCAGCTCTCAAGCTATAGATGCCGGCAGTCCTGCAATAAATGATTTTGTTATTGATTGTGCAAGTGCAGGACTTGGAACTCAGGCATCCGACATGGGAGCTTATGGTGGCGCTGATAATTGGTGGGACCAAACAAACTCCAATCCGCCATGTTATTTTTCAGGTGAAGTAAGTGGGATTTGGGATTGTGATACAATTCATGTAAACGGTGATGTTTTAGTCCCTCAAGATGAAACTCTTGAAATTACAGACAATGTTAAAAAGGTAATAATTACGGGTCCTTATCAAATAAAAGTTGAAGGAACTCTGCTTGCCCATGGTCCTGAAGACGGTTTTGACGGTTTGAACGGTGATTATATTTCATTTACCGGAAGTAGCTGGCATGGGATATATTTTAATAATCTTAACGGAGCCGGGCAACAAACGTCCGTTATAGAAAATTGTAGATTTGACAATGCCGATAAAATGGATATGACTTACCAGGGAGGTGGTGCCATTGCAATTTATAATTCTGACAGCGTAATTGTGAAAAATTCTGTATTCCACGGTAATAAAGCAAAATACGGAGGAGCTGTGTATATCGAAAATTCAAATCCGGTAATTGAAAATTGCTATTTTGCTAACAACGGTTACTACACTAACAGTGTTCAAACCGAAGCCGGTGGAGCGCTGTTTATTAAGGATGCAAGCCCTTTGTTATACAAATTACAAATAGTTGAAAATAAATCAATAAGCGGCGGTGGTGCAATTGAATTTATAAACTCATCTCCTGTTGTACGTAATGTGTTAGCTGTAAAAAACTTAACCGGAGGACTGGGTGGTGCTTTTTATTTGGCAAACGGCGCATCTCCTGAATTTGTTAATGCAACTGTTTCCGATAATAATGCAAATTCCGGAGGAGCATTTTATCTGAATCAGAATTCTAACCCAATTGTAATAAACAGTATTATTTACGGAGATACAAAACCGGAAATTTACCTCGGCGGAGGAACACCTGTTGTTACATATTCATTAGTTGACGAGGCTTCTTCCGAAAGTTGGTTTGGAACAGGATGTTTGGATACTGACCCGTATTTTAAAATGACCATAGGTAATTATTATTATTTAAAATCTACCGATTGCGGTGATGGAGTTAATTCGCCGGCTATTGATGCCGGACATCCAGATTCTCTTGATGCGGTATTAGATTGTGAACAAGGATTGGGAACTTTACAAGTTGATATGGGATATTACGGAGGACGTTACTCTGACGAGGTTACCGGGATTAACGATAATGAACTAAACAATACCTCGGCAGAATATTCATTGATGCAAAATTATCCTAACCCATTTAACCTGTCAACTACAATCAATTATAGCTTACCGTTTGTATTTTCAAACTTTACAGATGTTAATGGTGAGAAGTCTCAAAGTGTATCATCTTCCGGTAGGAATGGTAGTGTAAATGTAAGCCTGGAAGTTTATGATATGCTGGGTAGAAAAGTAGCGACACTTGTTAATAAAAAACAAACTCCCGGGAAATATTCTATTCAGTTTGACGCAAGTAAATTAACTCCGGGAACCTATTTTTACAGATTGTCAGCCGGTGGATTTA
>WFZS01000074.1 GCA_015489465.1 Bacteroidales bacterium
ATATTACATTCAACTAAAAATCATATATTTGTAATAAAAAAGAGTCAAAAAAAATGTCAACAATTGATAAATTAAGGCTGGATTTAATAGATAAAATCCTTTCAATCACTAATAAAGATTATTTAGAAACTCTTGATAAACTTATTACTTTAGATAAATCAAAGCAAAATATTGAGGAATTAACTAAAGAACAGGAAATAATGTTAGAAATGAGCGAAAATGATATAAAATCAGGGAAGCTTATTTCACAAGATGCGATGATTAAACGGAACCTGGAGTGGCTAAACGCGATATAGTTTGGACTAGAACTGCAGACATTCAATTCATTGGAGTTTTGGAATTTTGGGTAAAAAAGAATAAATCAAGTATATATTCAAAAAAACTATTAAAACTTGTTACACAAAGAACATTACAAATTTCAAAAACCCCATTTATTTATAAGTTAACAAACTTTAATGATGTCAGAATGGCACCTTTGGGAAATTTCAGTATTTATTATAAAGTCACAGATGAACAAAAATTAATTACTGCATTTTGGGATAATCGTCAGGATCCTAAAAAACTTTTGAAAATATTAGAGAACGAAAAATAAATACTAAAAGTATTACATCTTAAAAATAGAGATATACCTACTAATTAATTGTCAACAAGTTCTCTCAACCTTTCTATTGCTTCGTCCGTTGGAATATTTTTTATAATCGGCTTACCGCCTTTGTAAACAGTAACTTTATCCTTACCTGATCCCACGATGCCATAATCTGCGTCAGCCATTTCACCGGGTCCGTTAACCATACAACCCATAACGGCAAATTTCACCCCTTTAAAATCCGAAACAGCGTTTTTCAATTTTTTAAGCTCCCGTTCCACATTAAAAAGCGAACGCCCGCATGAAGGACAAGCAATAAATTCAGCTTTGGAATACCGCAATCCCATAGCTTGCAATATATCAAACGATAGTTCTTCCAAAGTGTAATCTTCAAAATTTTTACCGTGAAGATATATTGCATTAACTTTATCCTTTAAAAAAGAACAGGAAAAACCGGCAGCAGCTTTAACAAGGAAAGTCTCCGAATCTTCTTCTTTATTTTCCAATTCAAAAATTTTCAAATTGTCAATATCAACTACTCCTTTCCCTTCCCTCTTAATAAGATTGTCACCTTTTTTAATAAAATCCGCTTTAGCATTATCATTTTTTGAAATAACCGGAGGTTTGTTGTGACCTAGCAACCGGACTACATCTCCGGATACGGAGTTAACTTTAAAATCGATATTTTTCAATTCGACAGTATTAACCCCTCGAATTTCAGGATTTAACCGCACCAACTTTTCAGCAACAGGAATTTCGTTTACAGGATCTTCCGTTAACGAAACCCTGACGGTATCACCAATACCCAGTTTTAGCAAAGCACCTATACCGGCAGCGGATTTAATCCTTGCCTGCAATCCGTCACCCGATTCGGTAACTCCAAGATGAACCGGAAAGAAAAGATCTTTTTCAATCATCTCTTTCACCAACAAAATATTTGCTTCCTGCATTACCCTGACGTCACTGGCTTTTAGCGAAAGCGTAAAGTTGTAAAATCCCGAGTCCGTCAAAACTTCAACAAATTCCATGGCCGAAACCTTCATACCTTCGGGAGTATTACCGTAGTTATAGAGAATACGCTCCGAAAGAGACCCCCAATTAACCCCTATCCGCAATGCAGTACCGTACCGTTTGCAAACTTTTAACAACGGTTGGATATTATCGAAAATCTTTTCTTTAGCCGTTTCGAAATCTTTGTCCGAAAACTTCTTTCCCTTTTGCTCAGCAATGAAATTACCCGGATTTACCCTTACCTTCTCCACATATCGCGCCGACTCTTCCGCAATTGATTTGGAGTAATGAACATCGGCAACCAAAGGAACTTCAACACCTTTTTTTCGCAACATTTTCTTAATATCCGTTAGTGCTTGTACCGACTGCCTGTCGGGAACAGCCAACCGGACAATATCAGCACCTTTACGGACAAGGTTTTCTATTTGGCGTACCGTTGAATTAACATCGGCGGTCAAAGTATTTGTCATTGTTTGGATAAATAACGGATTTATCCCTCCCAACGTTAAATCTCCCACGTTAACATTCCTGCTAACAATTCTGTATGTACGTTTATCTCCGTTATCCACCCTTAATTTGTTATTTTGATTTCATAATTTCGGCAAGCAAAGGAACATTTTCTTTGTCTTTCAAGCAAAGTTTTATTTTCTTTTGAAAAGTGTAGCAGGTCATCTGCCTTATTTTAAGCTTTTTACTTAAAAACCCCGATGACAGCTCGTTTTTATTACAAACCATATAAGCCATTTCAAAAGCTTTCGTCATGGGTATTTTACAGCGGTGAAATATGGTATGGGCTGTTGCCGATTCTTCTTTTTTGCAACGTGTACATCTGCGGGAATATGGAGTTTTTCCTTTGCAATAATTAGTATGACCGCATTTTGTACACTTAAATCCGTCTTTCCATTTAAAATCTGCAAGAAACTTTAGGCACGCATCATCGGTAGGGAAACGCTTCCTTAAACCGATAACCAACTCTTCATAATCCACAACCTTACCTTTCATAATAAATTTTCAAAATAATTTTCACAAAAATAGTTAAATTAGAGTAGTGATATTAAACCGCTATTAAAATTATTGTTATCTTTGCCCGCCGTAATTAAACGGTTTTTATGTAAATTATTAATTATGAAAAACATAGCATTAATTTTATTTTTATTTGCAGTTCCGGTATTGATGTCGTGCACAAATACTAACGGAAATGAAAAGAACCCTTCGAACGGTGTAACCGTTAATGCTAACGACCAAAAAGAAGCCACTAGCAAATCGGACGCGAAACCCGAACACCTTACGTATGAAACTTTTCTTGAAAAAGTGTGGAATTTTGAAAAGAATCCTCAAAAGTGGGTTTACGAAGGTGATGTTCCTTGCGTTATCGATTTTTATGCAGATTGGTGCGGTCCTTGTAAAAGAGTTGCTCCGATAATGGAAGAACTTGCTAAAAAATATGACGGCAAGTTGAAAGTTTACAAAATAAACGTTGACAAAGAAAGAAAACTGGCATCGGCTTTTCAGATAAGAAGTATTCCTACGGTACTTTTTGTACCCAAAGAAGGCAAACCTATGATGCAGGTTGGAGCTTTGCAGCGTGACGATTACTTTAAAGTGGTAAAAGAACAATTATTAAATAGTAAAAAATAATAACAGAATTAAATAATAAACAGAAATGGAACATTTAACTAAACAAACATTTTTCGAAAAAGTATTCAACTGGGAAAAAAACCAGGAATGGAAATTTGAAGGTGATTTACCTTGTATTATCGACTTTTATGCCGACTGGTGTCAACCTTGTAAAATAGTAGCTCCTATTTTGGAAGAACTTGCAGAAGAGTACAAAGGAAAAATCAACATTTATAAAGTTGACACGGAAGCTGAAGTTGAACTTGCAGGTGCTTTCGGTATCAGAAGTATTCCTTCTATGCTTTTCTGTCCTAAAGAAGGACAACCTCAGATGGCTGTAGGTGCTTTACCTAAAGAAACTTTGATCCAGGCTATTAACGACGTTTTATTGAAAGACGAAGCTAAAGCTGAAGAGAAAAACGAAGAGAAAAAAGATAAAGAATAATAATTAGCTTGGTTATTATAAAGAGGCTGTGGAAGTACATTTTCACAGCCTTTTTTATTTTTGCCTCCTATGACAACAACATTTGAGTATAAAAATAATATAATTCTTCCAACGGCTTATTTCGGTCCCGTTGAATATTTCGGATATTTGAATAAGGTTGAGAACGCAATAATAGAGACAAAAGAAACATGGCCTAAACAAACTTACAGAAACAGAACGGTTATAGTAACGGATAAAGGTAAACAAACACTATCGGTACCTGTTAATAAAATAAACGGTAACCACACCAAAACCGAAGAAATTACAATAAATTACAGGGAAAGATGGCACAAAAAACATTGGCGGGCCATAGAGTCGGCATACAGCAATTCCCCTTATTTCCTATATTATTCCGATGAAATAAAAGAGATACTTTTTTCACAAGAAAAGAATCTCGTAAAACTGAATACAAGACTCACTAAGAAGATTTGTGATTTTATAGGTATAGAGGTTAAAATAACTTTTACGGAAAAGTTCCTAAAAACATATCCTGAAAGCATCCCGGATTTACGTTATAAAATTTCCCCGAAAAAAGAACCCGCAATAGAAACATTTCCGGAATATATTCAAGTTTTTTCAGACAAACAGCCGTTTATCCCTAACGCTTCAGTACTTGATTTGTTATTTTGTTTGGGACCGGAATCAAAAGGATATTTGGACATGTTGGAAATCAAATAGGGTTATTCCCAAAACATATTTTAACCGAAAAGAAATTCATCCAAATTACCTTCCAATAAAGTAGCCAAAACGTTTTCATCAACTTTATCTTGCCAAATGGTTTTCAACCCCAACTCTTTTAAATAACCGGCTTGTTGTTCCTTATACGTAATGCCGGCAAAGATATAATCCTCAAATCTTTTGTTTTTGAAATATGACAACATCCTATTCACAAGATAATAGGAGTTGGGCATGGTATCGGCATAAATGGAGTAAAAGTAAAACACTTTAGGAGTCCCGTTTAAATTACGGTCCAAATCAACAACAGTTAGTGAGCTTTCGTCAATTTCCCTGTTTTTTATTTTTTTATAAGAAGAATATTTTAACGGCAAAAAGGTAATGTGACCGGCATAATGTCCCGTTTCATCTTCCAAAATAAAATTCAATTCAGGTAAACTGTTAGCCGCTTGTTCCAGTAATTCCCGGTTAACAGGTTTCGGATTACGGTTTAAACGTTCCACATCATTAACAAACTCAATATCCGAATCGCTCGTCAATTTTCTTATTCTTTCATCTTCCACCGGCAAATCCGATTTATACCAATCCGCACTGTTCGGCTTCATCATTAAAGTTGACAATGAGTAAGTTCTTGTTTTAATATCGTAAAATACGGGAACGGGATTGGGTGAATTTAAATTTCGTACAACCTGGTAAGGAATTTTCAATTTGTCAACAAAATTCTTTTCCTTATCCGCATTGATAAAAGACTTTTTCTGCTCCCACCGTTGAACACTCCTTATATCAACATCCAAAATACCCGCCAAATCGGCTTGCGACATATTATTATGTTTACGGAAATCCAAAATCAAGTCGCTTAAACTACGATATTTTTTCATAAAATTTTTAACATCTTTTAAAGGTAAAAATAAGAAAAAGCAACAAACACGACACGACGTGTCGTATTGTATGTGAACTACAGTAGATATTTTTGGAGCGGGTTATAAAGTTTTTAGGTCTGGTCTCTTTACC
>WFZS01000075.1 GCA_015489465.1 Bacteroidales bacterium
CTATTGTGTATCTTTGCTCATAATTCAAATGTTTGTATTCCATAAACGCAAATTTTTGAATTTTTTCTCAATTATTCTCGGGGGTACCCCCGAGAATAATTTTCCCTCAAAAACTTGCACTAGGAATTGAATCTAAAAAAACATTTCCCTTCCATATAAATTCCAACCAAATTAGATTTAGTAGTCAGAAAGTTTAAAACCCCGCATATGTCTTAGTAAATTTTAAAAATTAAAGATGCACACCGCAATCAGCAACTATTTCTAAAAATGCACAATAAAAAGTGCATTTTTAGAATTTTAAGTAAAAAACCGTTAAACCGTTCCCGAGTAAAAATATAATTTACAAAAACACCTATCTACACTGCTTCCTTAAATTCCTTAAAGTAAAAAGTAGCATATTATTTCATTATTGTAAAAACACTTTAGCAGAATAACCTCTACCGTTTTTTATAACTCTTACAAGATAAATTCCGGGAGGGATATTGTAATCAAATGTTATCTTTTGTCTGCTTTTATCTTTAAGTTTTTCTTTATAAAAGGCTTTACCGGTAATATTGTAAACGGTTACGGATGCATTTTCCCATTTTTCATCGTAAACAAAATTTATACTGTTATCGAAACCGTAAACGTTAATACCGTTTTCCGTATTTAAATCATCAATACCGACATATCCGAAATCCGAAACCACAATATCATCCATAAAAACACCGTATCCTTGCGGTGTGTTAAAATGCCAACCCAAATAAATCACAGTATCGATTCCGGGAGCGAAAGTTGATTGAAAATGATGAAAATCGGTGTAAGAAAGCGTTGTATCCGACCATATTAATCCGTTCATATCTTCCGGATAAGGAGTCAATCCCCAGTAAAGCGACATATGTTCCTTTTTGGAAGGGATATAAGTCATCAGCTCGAATGCAACATTATATTCGTTTTGGGAAGATATCCTTAAAGGCGGCGAAACAAGCCAATTATCCATATCTATTTGTTTTAAACCGCCCGTATAAAGACATGCCAGTGAGTATTGTCCCGAATTACTAACCAAAGAAAACGACTGCCACGCAACATCCGAATAATCAAACGATTGCCAAAACTGAGGTAAATCGGGTTTGGTAACACCTTCCACATCCTGTACATAAGGATAAATATCTATCGCTTTTAATGTTTTAAAAGACCAAATATCCGAACAACCGGTAGCCGATCCGAAATTGTTTCTGGGAATCACTTTAAGATAATACGTCTGGTCATCTTTCATTAGATAATAAAAACCGTTTAAAGGCATATTTATACCGTTGTATATATTACTTGGAGTTTGAGTCCCGTTTCCGTCTGTCCCGAAATACACATCATATGATGTTGCATAAGTGGCTTTTTCCCATGTTATAAAGGCATTCGGAAAAACATCTTGTTCACCGTTTTCAGGCGATATCATTCCCGAGGAACATTCGGGTAATGAAGTGAATTCATCTATTCCGGAAATAATCAAAGAAAAATCCTGTGAAGGTGTAATCAAATTACCGTCATATGTTACTCTTATTTTATAAGTACCGGCAGGAGCATTATCTATTGAAACCGTTTCAACATTATCAACATAATTTTTACCGTCTTTAACAGCCGGAGCTTCAGGATTATCCCTGTTGAGATGCCATGGATAATATACGGTGTCGTTATTACCTATTACTTCCAAATCGAGATCATGAATTAACATTTTTTTAACGGGATCAAGTTGCGGTGATGCCGGAACTCCGGCTCTGTCGGTCCAACACAGCGTCACTTTTAATGGATTTCCTCCGGGTACATTAATATCCCTTTCATATTGGTCGTTAATATTTAGCGTAAGTTCGTCAATAACGTTTTGGCTAATATCTTCTTTTATAACACGCGAAGCTTCTTCAGCATTTAGAAGTCCCCACCCGAACATATAGTCAGGACCGGGATAAGGACCCGCTTCGTCGGCAGTATTTATGGCCAGCCCTTTTAAAGTTGCCGAACGCATGGGAGTACCGTTATGTGTTTGTTGATAATAAATTTGTAACAAAGCCAATGTTCCGGAAGCATTCGGCGACGACATGGATGTACCGCTCATAATACCGTAATCGGTATCACTTCCCGATAATGTCGAATAAACGTTTACACCTTTTGCCACCAAATCGGGTTTTATTCTGCCATCGTCGGCAGGACCCCAAGAACTGAAGCTACTCATAACTACACTTGAAGGACCCGTGTAAGGCCAAACTTGTTTTACCGCACCGACAGTCAATATATTTTTTGCCACTCCTTCGGTACCAATACAATCAAAACCGGTATCGCCACCATCTTTCTCGGGATTACCGTTTTGTCCTGCATCTCCGGGACCTTCCCCCCTGTCATTTCCCGCCGAACGTACAATCAAATAATAAGGAGCATTTAAAGCAATGATGTCCAACTTTTTGGAAGTGTTATCATAAAATCCGAAAAGATAATCCTCGGTGGGCGAAATGTTTGAATTTCCGGCCCATTGCCAACCGTTATCATAATACCATCCTCTTATATAACCGTACGAATGATTTGATATTTCCAACCCGTTAGCTGCAGCACCGGCCATTTCACCTTCGTCATTTGTCCAATCCCACGATTTTAATTCACCTTCAAAAGCCATACCTTTTGCTTGCGAATTTACACCGTTGGCAATCATTGTTCCCGCCACATGTGTTGCATGTTCCTTGACTTGTCCGTTATCCATAATGTGGACACGTGAAGTTCCTCCCGATGTAAATTCAACATGAGTACTGCGGGCAACACCGCCGTCCCACTCTCCCAGTTTATCATAGCCGGCACCTGTAATATTAAGCCCCGTAGAACCTTCGGGCCATAACTCAAAGGCTCTTGTTGTATGTGCAGCCCCCAAATTATGAGTAATATAATATTGCGGAATACCGTTAACTATTTTCACCAAACGGTATTGTCTTCCGTTTTTATCTTCCCAAGCCACTTTCAGATTATGCTTCTTGGCATATTCCAAAGCTTGCGTATTGTTTTGCTCCCATTCACGGGTAAATTTATCTTGCAACTTTAGCAATTCTTCAACATTGGTTTTTTTGTTTTGCGAAATTGCCGTCACGGTAAAAACCGCTAACATTAGCAATAAAACCGTTTTGTATATATTTTTCATCGGTCTAAAATATTTTATTTTTATTTATTCCAAATAAAAGGTTTTTTGTTCAAATATGCAAGTTTTTATATGTTAATTGTAAATTAAAAATTTTAAAAAGAAAAATTTAAGACATATTTTATTAAACAGCTATTGACTATTTTATAACATCACAGAAGAAGACACTACCACAATTGTAATATCATCGTTTTGTTCGGCACCGGCGGTGAATTGTTGAATGTTACGGAGCAACCGTTCTTTTATTTCAGATACTGTTAAACCGCTTATATCTTGTAAAATCCGGGCAACAGGTTCTGTTCCAAACAACTCTTTTTTACTGTTTTCCGCTTCGCTTACTCCATCACTAAAAGCGATGATTGTGCTGTTGTTTTCCAAAATAATGCTACTATTCTGATAATTGAAATCGCCAAAAGTTGCCACGGGCGGAGCAAACCGGGTTACGGGCGAAAAAACGGCTCCGTTGCTGTTGATGATAAAGGGTGGGTGGCCTGCCACGGAAAACGTGAACTCGTTATTTTTTAAATTCAGCATTCCGATAATCATGGTGGCAAACATGCCTGTGGTGGATATTTTTGAAAGTTTGCGGTTGACTTTGTTCAACACATATGCGGGGTCAAACTGCTCGTCAATGGCATCTTCAATAAGCATTTGCGATGCCATCATAAACAACGAGGCGGGAACCCCTTTGCCCGAAACATCGCCCACATAAAACATTATTTTGTCTTCAATAATTTTGTAACCGTAAAAATCGCCACCAACTTCTTTTGCGGGTTTCATTACACCGCTCAGTGAAAAATTATTTGTAGTAACATCGCTTTTTTCGGGAAGGAATTGCTGCTGGATACGGCTGGCAAGAATAAACTCGTTTTTTATCTTCTCTTCTCTGGCAACATTTTTTTTAAGCCGGTTCGATACAATTAACACCATTACCAGGATAAGTAAAATGTCAGCCAACATTATAAACAGTAATTTCTTTTTTAATTTATTCAACGGTTCAAACAGCACACTGTTTTTCATTAAAATGCCAATTGTCCACGAAGTTTCGGGAATAAACATTGTGTATAGAGTATAATTGCCATCCTTCAGATTAATTTTGTAAACTCCTGAAACGCCCCGGACCATGTCGCTTCCGGCTTTCTTTAATTCGTCGGAACGGAGGAATCCCGCATAATCGAAAATGGTTTTTTTAAGGTTGAAAGTTGAATCGTAAGACGAAAGCAGAAAGCCCTGTTTCGACACCAAAAAAACCCGGTTGGATTTGTCGCCGGCAAGTTTTTGAATGGCTTTCGAAAGAGTATTTAACGCCACATCGGCCGTAACTATTCCAAGAAAACGATTGTTTAAATCCTTAACGGGATAGGAAAAGGTGCTCATATAAATGTTACCGCCTCCTTTGTCAAAATAGGGTTCACTCCAAACTGGTGTTTTACTTTTTTTCACATCCGCATACCAACTTTTATGCAGGTAATCATATTCCGGGGGTAAAAGTGATGTCTGCTTTATTTTACCATTTCTTTTGTAAAAATATTCGCAATAGGGTTCGCTTGTCAGGATACCAGGCTCCAGTGCCAACGCCGAACCAAATACCGAAGAATCCTTTTTGACATGCTCTTTAAGATAGGGCAACACCTTTTCAAAATGCTCGGGGTTGGCTGTAATCATATAAGCGGCTTTTTCGGTAAACGAGCCGGTTCGTCCGATAAAGCGCTCGATTTCTTTTAGCGTATTTAGGTTGAGGAGTTGTGCCTGCCTGTATTCCGACTTTTCAAGACGTTCGCTGACAAAATCCTGAATAAGGTAAAGTGAGACAATAAACATCGGCACCGTAATGGCTACGATGTAGAAAACAATCCTTTTTTGAATGTTATTTATTTTAAAGAATGACTTTGATAACATTTTCAGATTGCTTTTGATGATACCGGTACTCAATTTTTGTTGCCAGCGAATTTACCAGAACAAGCCCCAACCCACCGAACTGCATATCTTCCAAACTTTTTTGTTCGGGTTTACGGCTTACAACAGGATTGAATTTTTCGCCTTGGTAGCTAATAATTATTTCGGTTGATTTTCCGACAGGGTTCAAACTCAAATTAAAGTTTTCACTGTCGGAGTAACTCAACAAATTTACAATCAACTCCTCACACACAAGGTGTACACGGTTACAACTTTCAGGCTGAAGATGTTGCTGTTCACAGTATCGGTTAACAGCCTCAACAGCTTCCGGGAGCGAATGTAATTTGAGTATCATGGTTTAGTCTTCCTTTAAAAAAGTTAAGAAACCCGAAATCCTAAAGATTTCCAAAACATTACCGGATGCGCCATGCAAGTAGGTTTCTTTGCCGGCAGCTTTGGCAGCTTTGGCACACTTAAGTACCACTTGCAAACCTGCACTACTTATATATTCCAGTTTTTCCATGTTTAACTCAAGGTCGCGGTCTATATTTTCAAATACCTTATCAATTTGTTCCGATGCCTGCTGGGAATTTGTGGCATCCAGCCTACCGGAAAAAGTGATAATCAAACGGTTTGATTTTTCAATTTGTATCATTAATCAATCCTCCTTTCATCTTTTATTAAAGTAACTTTTCCTGTTTTCGGGTTACGGGGCAAGGTAAAAGGTTTAACAATATGAACGGTAACATCATGGATTAATCCTTTTTCTAACATTACGGACAACTCTTTGGAGAGTTTCAGGATTGCCTCTTTAACTTTGTCCGAAATATCTTCAAATTTATCATCTTTTGCTTCAACAACCACATCAAGGGCATCTTTTCCATTTACAATTTTAACCGTCATTTGAAAATGTGTACTGAGCTCATCAAACGGATAAATGGCTGTGGATATAACTTCGGGGGTAATGTTACCTCCTCCTATTATTACTATGTCATCGCTGCGTCCAAGCAACTCCAACACCCTCGTTTTGCGTCCGCATTCACACTCCATATCAACCCATCTACATAAATCGCCCACTTCATAACGGATGGTCGGCATCAGGGTTCGCTGCAAGTTGGTAACCACAATTTTTCCTATTTCTCCGGGTTTTACAGGTTCGTTGGTTTCCTGATTTAAAATTTCAACGTAGTGCAAATCCTCATGAACATGGTGCAGCGACGTACCAACCATGTGTTTACACTGATATCCGATGGCTCCCGTATCGTTGGTAGTATAGCCGGTGGAAGCGATGATTTTTACTCCGAGAACCTTTTTCAGGTATTCGCGTGATTCTTTAAACAGATGTTCACCTCCCGATGAAATTTTATCAATTTTCAGGTCGATATTATGTGTTTCCACATATTCGGCAACCGACAGCAAAACGGAAGGAATGGAGATGATTGCATTGGCTTTAAAGGTAATAAGGTTTTGTACAATGCTCTCCATGGGATGATTGCCGCCTATGGGCAGAATGGTGCAGCCGGTATGCTCCAATGCCTGATTGTAAGAAACAAATGATGCCCACATATTACCGGCAAACAACAGGTTGGCAACACGGTCGTTTTTATCGAACACCGAAAGTGCCAGACCTTTGCCAAGCCTCACGGTATTAAAATGCTGTTCTTCGGTGGTGCGATAAACACTTTTGGGTTTGCCGGTAGTACCGCCGCTGGAAAAAATATAACCTCCTTTTACTTCTGCCGTCAGCAGTCCGTCACCTGCCGGAGGTAAGTATTTTTTGTAATCTTCGCCTGTTAACAAAGGAAGTTTTCTAAAAGAGTCAAAATCGTCGAAAGTTATTCCGTTATATCTTTTGGAAAGTAAAGGTGATTTATCGCGGACAATTTCCACCACTCTTTTAAGGCGTGCCAGGGTCATTTTGTCTCGGTCTTCATCCGGGAGGAAATCGAAACCATCGCTGTTCACCTCGTATTTTTTCCAAAGAGCTTCCACCTGCCAGTCTGTTTCAAGCTCATTTCTTCCCAGCGACACCCACCGCACAAGCTCGGCAATACCTTTGGAGCCGTCGTGAGGTGTTCCGTGTTTTCTAACAGCCATTCTACCTATCTCCACAAAACGGTCGGCACCCACTAACGCCAGTTTGGCAGAAAGTTCTTTAGCTCGTTCTTCATCGGCCAAAATGGCTACCGTTTGGATAAACTGCCCCATGGGGGCTACTACATTAATAACCTCATCCAGCGAATCAACCGGTTTCACAAAAACAGTACGGTTGTGACACGAAATTTGAAACTCCGTATTGGTTTGATACACTACCGTTCCGAGGCCGTCTTTGGTAAAATAGTAATCCTCTTCACCAAAGGCCTTTTTAACCTTTACCAGTTCTCTGACTTTTGTTATTTCCACGGCTTCATCGTCGTAAATAATGCCTTGCGGAATTTTCTCCGACCATTCGTCTAAAGCTTTTCCAATTTCGGTCATCATTTGATGCGCCAATTCTTTGCCCTCAACATATACCGTGTGTGGTGACGAACAAGCCGATTGTTCCCACATAATAACATCGCGGGCGATAAGGGTAGCGGCGGTTTTTATTCCTTTTTTTTGCAACTCGTTTTTATCCACCATCACAAAACTGTACTTCGGGCCATATTCGATAAGTTTGCAATGCAGTCCCAAATTTTTACGGTACGAGCGAATGGTATCGGCACCGCCATAAGCTACAATGGCATCGCACTCTTGTTTCAACACATTTTCAATACTGCCGGTTCCTCCCTTCCAGTTGATAAGTGCCATGGCTTTGTGCAACACTCCCGTATCATCAAAATCGCGAAGGCTTTTGGCAAACAGCACCGGAAACACCGGATCGACCGTTGACATTTTCATGATGTTGATGTTTTTGCTCACCAAACCCTGGATAAGGCTGTCAACACCTCCCACAAAAACATTACCGGCCGATACATGGGTTACAACTCCCAATGGTTCGGTTTTAATATACCCTCTGAAATGGTGGTTGTAAGTCCACCGGTTGAGATAATCTTTGTCACCAAGGTCGGAGTTGAGGCGTGTAAGCATGCCGTCGCGGCTGAGCAATGAGCACATGGTTTTAATACCTTCAACAATCATTTCCTTGCTAAAGCCGATGCGTGAGGGAAGGAATTCAAGTGCTTCTTTACGGTATTTATAATTTTCGTCGCGCCATGCATTTGAAACTTTCTCAAACACATCTAAAATGGCATCAACACTTAGCTTAGCCACCTCTTGTTTCAGTGTTTTGGCCTGAGCGACAATTTCTTTTACCCCGGCTCCGGTAATGGTTTCACTTTTTTGCAGTTTACCAAAAATATAAAATTCCATATTCATTGTTTTTCCTCCTTAAGTCCTGTTTTTGATTGATTGTTCGTGTGTTGCTTTTAAAAGTTCGGTTGCGGTAATGGCGCAGCCTTCGTGTTTTTTAAGTCCTGCTCTGCCTTTTAGTTCGATATACTGACCGTTGCGTCCGCAAGCACAATTCGATTTAATAACGGCATAATCGGTAGATAATATTGATAGGGCAGGCTGGGCATAATTATAGGGCGAAATAACATGAAGTAGTCCTTTTTCACCTTCAGGGAGCACTTCAAGTGTTCCCGGTTTTCTGACAAAGGCTTTAGAATAGATGGGAACATGAAAATGGTGATGCTCGCAGGTGATATACGGCACTCCATGTTCCACAAAACCGTAAACATCGCGAATGCGGTGTTCGTCAATACCAAGATATTCTTTGGTTAGATATGCAAATTCTTCAAAAGGTATCGATTTGGCTTCAGCCGTTTTCCAACCGCCGGCAATGATGATAAGGCTCTTGTCAGGAAATTTAAAACGGATGTTTTTATCTTTCATAAACAGCAGCGTGTCGTAGATAAAAGCCGGGAAGCCTACAATTCGCAACGGAATACCTTCTTTTTGAAATTCGTCAAACGAATCAACACAAAGCTGCTCGCTGAAAAAGGCTTTGCCGTTTTCATCGGCATCAATGGCAAAAACTTTTTTGTTTGCGGGTGCGAAAGTGGAATACATTTGATGGGCATAGGCAGCACCTTTACC
>WFZS01000076.1 GCA_015489465.1 Bacteroidales bacterium
ATCTTTTACTTACCTCACGATATAACGTGGATTCAGCAATTCCCAAAGCTTTAATTATATCTTTCTTTTTATGTCCGCTTTTGAGCATACATTTTATTGTGTATCTTTGCTCGTAATTCAAATGTTTGTATTCCATAAACGCAAATTTTTGAATTTTTTCTCAATTATTCTCGGGGGTACCCCCGAGAATAATTTTCCCTCAAAAACTTGCACTAGGAATTGAATCTAAAATGCTATAAAGATCGTTTAAAATACCCCATTTTTCATACACTAATAGTTTTTGATTAAGTACGTACTGCAAAAATTATCATTTTAGTGGGTAATCCTTGTTTTTACTTATTTTTTTTAGTTCATTACCTTATTTTATTAGTGGTATATTTTATCAACTAAAAAAATGAGCGGATTTAAATTTTTCAATTTATTAAAATCGGTATATGTTTTATTATAACATTTTAATACATTTGTAATCCACAAATAAAAAATAAAAAAAGTTTTATTTAATTTTAATTCAATAATATGCGGTTATTTAGAAGAAAACCCAAGGCGGAAAAAATTGACCCTACTCAATCGAATAGAGCCAACACTTTTTATTCCAGAGAAAGTGATATAATAAATATTAATGACTTTCTTAAAGTTGTAAATTTTCAACCTTCAAAAGAGGCTCTGGTCTTAAATACGGATAAAGAGATAAGTATTGCCGGTATGTCCTTTTCGGATCTTACCCCCGATAAACTTATGGACACCTTGGGGGAACCCGCTTATGTTCTAGATAACACCGATACAATTCCGGGGCACCATATTTATTATTACAGACAAAAGGCAGATTCAGTAAAATTTTTAATACAAATTCATTTTATAGGTGATACATGGATATTTGCAAGTAATAAAATTTCTGCCAGCGGATATCTTCTCACCAAAAAAGAAAAAGAAAAAATAATTACAAAACTTCTTACCAAATTGGGTGTTGAAAATAAATATAACAATGAAACTTTTAATGTTTATGTAAAAGACAAAAACAACAATAAACTTTACACAGAAGATCTTATTAAGTTTATCATAAGCTATATACCCAATAACGATACGGTAAACATGTTAAAATCAAAAATGAAAAACAAAGAAGAAAAAGATAAAAAAGAGAGTGAATTTGATGAAACTCTCGGTAAAGTACTTTAAAATCTGATAGTATCCAAAACCTGCATATAAGACCGCACGAGAGAGTCAAACTCCGGGCGGTTTTTTTTATCCACAGGTTTTGCAGGAGGTGATTTAACTTTAAGAGGGTCAACGGGTCTTCCATGAATATAAAACCTGAAATCCAAATGCGGACCGGTGGCCAAACCGGTATGACCAACATATCCTATCAACTCACCTTGTTTTACATGTTTCCCGACTTTCATACCTTTGGCAAAAGCCCTGAGGTGCATATATGATGTAGTATATGTACCATTATGTTTTATTTTCAAATAATTACCTCCGCCTCTACGTTGATAACCTTTTTTAATAATAACTCCATCGCCTACCGAATGCACAGGGGTTCCCTCGGGAGCAGCATAATCAACACCGTGATGCGGCCGCCGTATTTTTAAAACGGGATGATAGCGGCTTTCGGTAAACCTTGAACTGATACGGGAATATTTTAACGGTGCTTTTAAAAAAGTCCTCTCCAAACTGTTACCTTCTTCATCAAAATAATCTCCTTCCCCGTTTTGCACAAAATAAAAAGCATAATAATCATGACCTTGATGCCTGAACAAAGAAGCTTTTATCTTTCCGGAAGCAACAGGCTTTCCGTCAATATACACTTTATCGTAAATAACTTTAAACTTATCGCCTTTTTTTAATGCGAAGAAGTCTATTGTCCATGCATAAACATCCGAAAGTTTATTAGCCATATACCCTTCAACACCGGCATCACGCACCGCATTCCATAACGAACTTTTTATAGTACCTTTAAATGCTTTTTCCTTGTATTCTATATTTTTTTTACCCTTTTCAACATAAATTGAGTCTGTCAAATGATATAGAACATAATCGGACCTGTTAATTTCATAAACAAAATAGAGAGGTTTTTTTACGGAATCATTTTGAGAAATAAAGATATACCTGTTTCCTCTTTTTATCTTACGTACGTCAAATACCTTTTTACTTGTTCGCACTAATTTGTCAATGGTACCGTAATCGACCCCGTGTTTTAATAAAATATCGGAAAGGAACTCGTTCTTTTTAATAACTCCGGTATCAACCGATAACGAATCTATTACAATTCCGTAAATTATTTTGTGTACTTGCCGAGGTGTTTTCACTTCGGCACCCGTATCTCCTTTTTTATTACTATCAACAGAACAAGCTGATAAAGCCAATATTAACGATATAACAATGTATAAACCTTTCTTCACCTATCTATTTTTTTGTTGCGCGAAGTTAATTTTTTATATGATTATAAAAAAAGCAGGAAAACTTATTTTAATAATTTTTAAGTTTCCTGCTTTAAATATGACGGCCGAAAATAATTCCAAACAACAATTATTTGTTTTCACGGGCAAAATCGTATCCCGCTTTCAACGCTTTTAGATTCATTTCAACAATATCCTCTCCTTTTCTCGAAAAAATATCTTTTATTGCATCTTCCAAATAATTATATTCAATGCCGATAAAAGGTGCGGAAGCTCCTAAAACCACAATATTGGCTGCTTTTACCGAACCTGCTTGTTTTGCTATTTCATTTGCATCAATGAGTACATGACGCGGTATTTTTCTTATTTCATTGTAAACTTCTTCTATATCCGGATAATCGGGAATATTGTTAAAAGGATTTGAACTTGTGATAAGCCAACCGTTATTTTTATCCAACATGTTCAAATACCTTAATGATTCCAGGGGTTCTACGGCAATTATCATATCGGCTTTACCTTCGGGAATTAAATCGGACATTACCGGTTTTGAAGAAATCCTCAAATTTGCCTGAACATCCCCTCCTCTTTGGCTCATTCCATGCACTTCCGATTGCTTTATGTACAAACCTTTTTTCAATGCGGCGGTGGCTATCAATGCAGCAATAGTTAAAATTCCCTGTCCTCCGACACCTCCTAAAATTATATCTTTTTTCATGCGTTTAAATTTTACAATTAATTGTTAACAACATTTTGGGTTTTCTTTTTATTGGCAAATTTCAGTTTCATCCTGCGATTAAGCGTTTGAACACACTCTCTTCTTGCTATTATTACCGAAACTCCTTTATACTCAATCTCTTCTTTATAAACTTTTAGGTTTTCATCATGTAAACGGCGTAAAGGCTTAACAATCCTGATATGCTCCTCTTCAACGCCAATACCTTTAACAATCCCTTCAATATGTCCCAATGCAGCCGAATGCTGTCCTCCCGTCATCCCCACGGTTGAGTTATCAAGAATGAAAACCGTGACCGGTGATTTCTTGTTAACTGCATCCAAAAGTCCGGTCATACCGGAGTGTGTAAAAGTTGAATCGCCGATAACAGCAACGGAAGGGACAAGTCCTGCATCGGCAGCACCTACAGCCATTGATATTGAAGCCCCCATATCAACACAAGTGTTAATAGCTTCCAAAGGTTTAAGAGCTGCCAACGTATAGCATCCGATGTCTGAGAAAACCCTGCCTCTTCCATAAGGAGCCATTGCATCGTTTAGAGCTTCAAAAGAGTCGATGTGCGGACATCCTGCACACAACACCGGAGGACGCCCTCTTAAAACCGAAGGTATTTCATAACCTTTGTTAACAGACATTCCCAAAGCTTTTGCCACTATGTTTGGTGTAAGTTCACCGCTTCTGGGAATAGTTCCGTCAAGACGGCCTTTCACCTTTTTACCCTTATTTAAAAGACCCCTGATTTGTTCTTCCAAAAAAGGATATCCTTCTTCCAAAACAAGTAGCTCATCCGTTTCTTCATAAATTTTATTTATCATTTCGGAAGGTGCAGGATATTGCGTTATCTTTAAAACGGGATGTTCCGGTTCCTTATCTTGACAGTTTTCCATTAAGTAATTATAAGCCAGTCCGCATGTAATTATTCCCAACGATTTGTCTTTACCCTCGAAATATTTATTGAAACCCGATTTTTCAGCTTCCGTTTCAAAAGCCGCTTGTTTTCCCAGAAGTCCGCTGTAATTCTTTTTGGCAAAAACAGGAAGTAAAATGAACTGTTTCGGATTACTCGGCAAAGACAATTTATTTTGAGGTAATTGAGGTTTGCGTTCAATAACCGAACGTGAATGTGCCAAACGTGTTGTTACCCTTAACAAAACAGGGATACCCATTTTTTCCGACAACTGAATCCCGTAATAAGCCATATCATAAGCTTCCTGCTGATTAGAAGGCTCAAGTACCGGTATCATGGCAAATTTTCCGTAAAATCTTGAATCCTGTTCATTTTGTGAAGAGTGCATCGAAGGGTCATCGGCGGAAACAACCATTAAACCTCCGTTTGTTCCTGTAATAGCAGCGTTCATAAATGCATCGGCAGCTACATTAAGACCGACATGTTTCATACATGCCATAGCTTTTTTTCCGGCATACGACATTCCCAAAGCTCCTTCCAAAGCGGTTTTCTCATTTGTCGCCCATGTAGAAACAACACCTTTTTCCTTTGCTTCTTTCGATTTCTGTATATATTCGGTTATTTCCGTTGAAGGTGTTCCGGGATAAGCATAAACGCCCGACAATCCGGCATCCATCGCTCCTTGCGCTATGGCTTCATCGCCCAATACTAATATCTTATTCATTATGTAATGATTTTATTGTTAACTAATAATAGTCTATTGTAGTCAAAAGTATCAAAAATTAATGCAAACGATTGCGGGTATTAACATTTATTATATCGCAAATTCACAAATTACGTGTTTTTCGTAAAGTGATGATTGTAAATAAAAAAAGACCTTGTTTAGATGCAACAAAGTCTTTTACCGGGAGTTTATTTTTACCAGCTTCCGCCTGCTCCACCGCCACCGAAGCTTCCTCCTCCGAAACCACCGAAGCCTCCGCCGCCAAAGCCGGAACCTCCTCCAAAACCCGAAGAGCGTCCACCGCCTCCAAACATACTTCCTATAAACATTCCTGTCCAAAAAGATGTTCCACCGTTGTGCATGGAGTAACTTCTTCTAGCGGAAACTTTTATTAAAACAAAAATTATTATAAACACCAAAAACGGAAGAATGGAAAGTAAAGGAGATTCCTCCGTGGATTTTGCATACGATTTATCGGAAATCTCTCCCGAGGCAAGTTTCATTATTACATCGGTGGCTTTATCAAGTCCTTTGAAATAATCATTTTTTTTAAAGTAGGGTATCATTTCATGATCAACAATACGCCTTGCTATTGCGTCCGGAATAACAGGTTCAAGTCCATAACCCACAGCTATAAAAGCCTGTCCCCTGTCACGCGGACCGTATTTTGGTTTAACCAAAATTACCACTCCGTTGTCAAACTTCTTTTGACCCACACCCCATTTTTCTCCGATTCTGTAAGCAAAATCCGCTTTATCCAAGCCATTAAGACTTTTAACAGTCACAATAACTATCTGATTTGAAGTCGTGTCGTTGAACTTCCTCAACTTCGACTCCAAATATTGCTTTTGTGTATTTGTAAGTATTCCTGCAAAATCATTGACTAACCTGGGAGGATCAGGTTTGGGAGGTATTTGTGCAAAAAGCTGTTGAAATGAAATCAACAACGATAAAATTAAGATTAATAATATTTTTTTATTCATCATTTTAGTCCTTTCCGAAAGAAATATCATCTTCGAGTTCGTTAACATCATCCTTTTGATACGGAAAATATTTTTTAAGTGCGTCACCGGCTTCAATAATACCTTGGACCAAACCTTCGGTAAATTCACCTTTTTTGAAGTGCTCTTGCATATTTTCTTTTATCTTTTCCCAAAAATCTTCGGGAACTACTTTATTAATTCCTTCATCACCTATAATGGCAAACTTTCTGCTTTTTACAGCCAGATAAAAAAGCACTCCGTTTCTGAGCTTGGTTTTTGTCATTCCCAATTTACGGAACCAGTAAAGAGCCCGTTCAATAACATCTCCGGGTGTTTTGTTTTCAATATGAACCCTGATTTCACCCGAGGTATTGTGTTCAGCCTTTTTAATGGCTTCAACTATCTGTTTTTTCTGCCCCTCAGAAAAAAAGTTCTTTGCTGAAACACCCATAACTTAAAATTTTACTTCGGGAGCCGATTCGGCTCCTTCTTTAGCTTTAAAATAAGGCTTTTCCTTGAAACCGAACATTCCCGCAAAAATATTATTGGGAAATTTCTTTATGTAAGTGTTGTAAGCTCTGACCCTTTGGTTGAACTTTTTCCTTTCGACGGCAATTCTGTTTTCAGTACCTTCCAATTGAGCTTGCAAGTCGAGGAAGTTTTCATTTGCTTTAAGCTCGGGGTATCTTTCAACAACCACCATCAACTTTGACAATGCTTGTGATAAACCGTCCTGTGCAGCTTGGAACTTTTGCAAAGCCTGTGGATCGAGATTATTGGCATCAATATTTACAGAAGTTGCTTTACTACGTGCCTCAATAACCTTCTCCAGAGTTTCTTTTTCGTGGGTGGCATATCCTTTAACGGTATTTACCAAATTCGGGATAAGGTCGGCACGTCTTTGATAAACGTTTTCCACCTGTGACCACTGTTCGTCAACAGCTTCGCTCATGGTAACCATATCGTTATAGGTTCCTTTAAACACGGAATAAATAACAATAATCACTAAAATTATTATACCTGTTATAATCCAACTTTTTTTCATTGTTTCTTTTTTTATAATTTACATTGCTCTTACAAAGATATTACAATTATCACCTAATGTGATTAAAAAGTTCGTTTTATGGAATTTTAACAACTCCAATTATTTTAACAAAAATCACAATTAAATTATTCATTTGATATAACAAGCAATCTTTTTACATATATGCTTTCACTAAAAATTAAAAATAAATTTTTCATGACCAATAATTTATTTAGTGCCATTGAAAAGTCAGTTAAATCCGAAATTAACAATTTGTTTAAAAATAGAAGGTAGGTTTTTTAAACGCAATATTGATGCATCATTAATTCAAAATACTTGTTACTGGTTTTTCACAATATAAAGATCACCTTATATAATAAAAAATATATTACATTTGAAATATGTAAAAATTTAAATATTAAATCATATTTTTATGTATCCCCGGTTAACAAAAGTCTGTTTTTCTTTCAAAAATTTTTTATAATGAAACGTATTTTAATCACTACAATTATTTTTCTGTCAGGATATCTGACACAGGCGCAACAATGGGAGTATGTTGGAAATCAGGGTATCAGTTCTCAAATAGGTTACGGTTACAATCAATGTTTGACAGTTGACACCAACGGGATTCCTTATGTTGCATATATTGACATGGAAAGAAATTTTAAAGTCTCTGTTATTGCTTATACTAATAATAATTGGGACACTATCGGTAACGGCGGTTTCTCTCTGAATTCCGCAACAATTAATAATGTAAAAATAAAAATAAACCCCGTAACAAACAATCCGTATGTTTTATTTACCGATGACGGTTTTAATAACAAAGCCTGTTTGATGTATTTTAACGGTACTATTTGGGATACGGCGGGAAATTATCCTTTTACATCGCAAGGGGTTATACAACCGGATTTATCTTTTTCATCGGGCGGTATTCCTTATGTTTCATTCGGAACAGGTAGTAATGTTAACGGCAATATGGAACTTACGGTGATGAAGTTTGAAAACAATACTTGGTCATTTGTTGGTGATAATCCTATAGGTTTGGTAGCTATATCATATGGTAATACAGACATTGAAGTGAGTTCACAAGGTAACCCTTACGTGATTTTTAAAGATGGAAACGGTAATAAAGCTTCGGTAAAATATTACGACGATAATATCTGGAAATATTACGGAGACAGTTTATTCTCTCAATATTCACCATCCTTTATGGATTTGGAATTTGATAATCAAGGTAATGTGTATGTTGCCTATAAAGATGACTGGATAACATTTGTTAAGAGATGGAATGAAAATAATTGGGAAACAGTGGGTTCTCCATTCCCTTCAACAGAAAATTGCTATTATTTGGATTTGGAGATAACTTCAACGGGTGACGCTTGGATAGCTTATAAACAAGATAACGGTTACTCGCCAAAACCTTTACGTGTTCAAAGATTTGACGGAACAAATTGGTCATATATAGGTGAAACCAACGTGTCTGAAGACGATGCAAATTTCGTAAATCTCGAATTTGATAAAAATGACGTGCCGTATGTTGCATTTCAAGACGGTGGATATTATAACCGTACTTCCGTAATGAAATTCGATTATTCGACATCGGTTAAAAACAAAAATAAAACCGTTTTAAAAATTTTTCCGAATCCGGCTTGTAATAATTTATTTATTTCATATAACTCAAAAAGCACTATTTTTTACGGTATTACCGATATTACCGGAAGAACCTTAAAACAAGGTATTTATTACAACGGAATTAACATTTCGGATTTAACACCGGGTGTGTATTTCATAAATCTATCGCTTCCAAACGGGATTAAAAAGTTAAAAAAGTTTATCAAAATTTAATACTTATTTTAATGTTTGTTGTTATCCCGGAATTCTGAAAATTTTTAAACGGTTATTCAAGTAGGGGAAAATATAAAATAAGTATAATACTGAATTTTAATGCAATTTTTTAAAAT